>CAYFIG010000049.1:1051-10001 GCA_964342905.1 uncultured bacterium | reverse complement strand
GGACCAGGGCGCGACGAGAGGCGCCAAGATCGCCTATCTCTACTTTGATAATCCAGCGGGACGCGAGCCGATTCCGCTGGTCGAGCGCGTGGCCAAGAAAGAGGGGTACGTGGTCCGGCTCTTCGCGGTTCCGTCTCCGGGGCTCGAGATGGGGCCCCAGGTGATCGACATCGTCCGCCGGATGAAGGCTGACTGGGTGGTCGCCCACCTGTTCGGCCGTTCGCCGTCGGTCTCCATCAAGGAGTTCCAGAAGAATGGCTTCCCCCTCAACCGGGTGCTCAGCCTCGTGTGGGGGGCGGGGGAAGCTGATCTTGACGCCGCTGGATGGGAGATCGGGCAGGGGTACTTGGGCCTCCAGTTCACTGCCGTGGGGCGGAATATCCCGCTGACCCAGGAGATTATCAAGATGTACCAGGAGGAAGGCAAGGAGGTCCCCAAGTACGTCGGCGGCGTCTACTACAGCCGAGGTCTCCCGATTGCCGGATTGCTGGTGCGAGGTGTGGAGCTGGCCCTCGAGAAGTTTGGCGAGCCCCTGACAGGCGAGAAGGTGAAGAAGGGATTGGAAAGCCTCAAGGACTTCACGATGGGCGGGTTCCTTCCTCCTATAACGATCACGCCGCAGGATCACGAGGGCGGCGGCTGGGTCCGGGTCTATGAGGTCAAGGGCAAGGAATGGGTCCCCGTGACCGACTGGATCCGAGGGTACCAGGATGAGGTCTGGAAACTCGTGAAGGAGGCCGGTAAGAAGTAAAGGCATGCTGAAGCTCAACAACGTCGAAGTTGTCTACGACCGCACCATTCTGGTCCTCAAGGGGGTCTCCCTGGAGGTGCCGGAGCAGCGGATCGTTACCCTGCTCGGGTCGAACGGGGCCGGGAAGAGCACGACGCTCAAGGCCATTTCCGGTCTCCTCAGGCCCGAGCGGGGTGAGATCATCACGGGCTCGGTGGAGTTCCGCGGGGAGCGGATCGACCATCGGGAACCCGAAGAGATCGTGAAGCTCGGGATCACCCAGGTGATGGAAGGCCGCCGGGTGTTCGACGATCTGACGACGGAAGAGAACTTGATCGCCGGCGCTCACACGAGACGAAACGGCGCCGACATCCGGCGCGACCGCGAGCTGGTGTACGAGTACTTCCCGAAGCTGGCGGAGCGTCGCACGCTGAAAGCGGGGTACCTCTCGGGCGGCGAGCAGCAGATGCTGGCCATCGGCCGCGCCCTCATGGCCCGGCCGAAGCTCATGCTACTGGACGAGCCGTCGCTGGGGCTGGCCCCCCTCCTCGTCGAAGAGATCTTTCAAATCATTCAGCGGCTCAACCGAGAAGAGAAGCTGACGGTGCTCCTGGTCGAGCAGAACGCGGCGATGGCCCTCACGATCGCCTCCTACGGCTATGTCATGGAAAACGGACGCATCGTCCTGGACGGGGAGACGCCCGTGCTTCGCGACAACGCGGACATCAAAGAGTTTTACCTGGGCCTGACCGAAGTCGGCGCGCGGAAGAGCTACCGGGACGTCAAACACTACAAGCGCCGGAAGCGCTGGCTGAGCTGATTTTCCCGAACAGACTCAACAAGGAGGAGCAGCAATGAAGGGCCACGGACGAATCTTTCTAGTCATGCTGGTGCTGGCCATGGTGGCGGCGGGCTGCGCGGCGATGATGGAACCTGCGCCGACCCTGTACGAGCGGCTTACGATCCGCCAACCTATGCCCGGCGGCTTCGACCTTACGCTCCGGGGAAGGGATACGATCGCGGCCATCGTTGACGACTTCGTGGCGAACATGGTCGCCAATCCAACGACTAAGGCCCGTTTCGATTTTAAGGAATGGCCGCAGACTAAAGCCCTTATCGCCAAGGGCTTGCCGCCTCCGCTTGCCAACCTCCAGGTTGTAAGTACATTTAAGGCGCATCTTGCCGATCAGATTTGCGAAGCTGCAGGTGGTTCGTGCTCATACGCTGGCCGTGACATGAAGACGGCTCACACGGGTATGAGCATCACGGAAGCCGAGTGGAGCGCCACGGTGGACGCGTTCGCAAAGGCGCTCGACAAGCGGAAGGTCCTCGAGAAGGAGAAGAACGAGCTGCTCGGGCTTCTCGGCCCGCTGAAGAAGGACATCGTCGGCCAGTAATTTCCTCGGAGGGGGGCTTCGCCCCCCTTACGGTCCTCCCCCCGGGGATTGCGCGGGCGAAGCCCGCGCTCGAACCGCGTAGGTGCAAGCGAGGCGATCATGACGCGCGTGGACCGACGAACCGGGTATTACGACAGAGCGAAGGAGACGATGTCCGCCGCCGCCCGGCGGCGCTACCAGGAGGCGTGGCTTCGTGAGCTGATCGAGCTGGCCTGGGAGCGCGCCCCGGGGGTGAGGCGGCGCCTGGAAGCGGCGCGGCTCACGCCCAAGGACCTGCGAGACCTGGAGGCCCTGGCCCGGCTCCCGGTGATGAAGAAGAGCCAGATGCCCGACCTCCAGAAGGCCGACCCGCCCTTCGGCGGCTTCTGCACGGTGCCGATGTCCAAGCTGCGCCGGATCTTCGTCTCGCCCGGCCCTATCTTCGAGCCCATGGGCCCCGAGGTCGGCGGGTTCCACGCGGAGACCGGCCTCTTCGCCGGGGGGTTCCGCCCCGGCGACATCGTCCTCAACACCTTCCTCTATCACCTCGTGCCCGCAGCGCATGAGCTCGACGAGGGGTTGAACCTGATCGGCTGCGCGGTGGTGCCCACAGGGGTTGGCAACACTGAGACTCAGATCCAGGTGGCCAAGTCGGTGAGGGCCACCGGCTATGTGGGCACACCGAGCTTCCTCATGACGATCCTCAAGCGTGCCGAAGAGCTGAAAGTCGGGCGGTTGCCGTTCCAGGCGGCCCAGGTGGGCGCCGAGGCGCTGCCGGAGTCAATGCGCCGCGCCTTCGAGGCGGAATACGGGATCTTCACGCGGCAAGGGTTCGGCACCGCAGATATCGGCCTCGTGGCCTACGAGTGCCCGGAGAAGTCGGGCATGCATCTGGTCGATGAGGCGATCGTCCAGGTCTGCGATCCCCAGACCGGCGAGCCCCTCCCGAACGGGAAGATCGGCGAGATCGTCGCCACGGTCAACAATCACACCTATCCGATGATCCGGTTCGGCACCGGTGACCTGACGGTCGTCACCGACGAGAAGTGTCCCTGCGGCCGTACGTCGGCGAGGATGCTCGGCTGGCGGGGCCGGGCCGATGAGGTCACCAAGGTGCGCGGCATGTTCATCCACCCGCGGCAGGCCGACGAGGTAGCCGCCAGGGTCTCCGGCGTGAGCCGCTATCAGGTCGTCGTGTCCCGTCAGGACCACCAGGATGTCCTCACGTTCCGGATCGAGCTGGCCGAGGGGGTCGAGTCCGGCGCCGTCACCCCCGCGCTGGAGGCGGCCATCCGAGACGTGATGAAGCTCCGGGGTCAGGTGGAAGTTGTGCCCCGAGGAGCCATTCCGGAGGGAGCCAAGAAGATCTCCGACGAGCGTAAGTGGGATTAACACTCGGAGGGGGCGCTCGAAAGGGGGAACCATAATGAAACTCAAGGGCCGGGTGGCCATCGTGACAGGCTCGGGGAGTGGGATCGGACGGGCCATTGCGCTGGCTATGGCTCGGGAGGGCGCGCGGATCGCGGTCGCCGCCCTGAACGAGGCCGGCGCCCAGGAGGCCGGCAAGGAGATCCAGAAAGAGGGCGGCCAGGCTCACCCGTACAAGGCCGACGTCACCCGAAAGGCCCAGATCGAGGCCATGGTGGCCGAAGCGATCAAGCGCTGGGGGACAGTCCACATTCTGGTCAACAACGCCGGCTGGGACAAGGTGGAGCCGTTTATCCAGTCCACGGAGGAGACCTGGGACAAGGTCCTGGCCATCAACCTCAAGGGGCCGATCATCTGCATCCGCGCGGTGCTGGACGAAATGATCAAGAACGGCTACGGCAAGATCGTCAGCATCGCGTCTGACGCGGGGCGGGTCGGCTCGACAGGGGAGGCTGTGTACTCGGCAGCCAAGGGCGGGATCATCGCCTTCACCAAGACGATCGCCCGGGAGATGGCGCGCCACCGGATCAACGTCAACTGCATCTGCCCCGGTCCCACCGAGACGCCGCTCTTCGCCACCGTGGCCGCGGACAACCCGAAGCTGGCCGAGAGCCTGAAGCGCGTGATCCCGTTCGGCCGTCTCGGTCTACCCGAGGACATCGCCCCCACGGTGGTCTTCCTCGCCTCCGACGACGCCGGGTTCATCACCGGCCAGACCCTCTCCGTCTCCGGCGGCCTCACGATGGTTTAGAGCTCCGCTCAAGTCGCTCACGCGTGCATGCCGTTCAGGCTTTCCCGGGATGCCAAGCTCATCCGCTTCCCCTCAGCCGACGGCTTAGAGCTCGAAGGGCGCCTGACGCCTGGGGACAGAAACCGCGCCGTGGTCCTCTGTCATCCCCATCCGCGCTACGGTGGCTCGATGCTCACGCCGGTGATCATGCAAGTGGAGCAGACCTTTCAGGAGGCCGGGTACACGACGCTCGCCTTCAACTTCCGAGGGGTAGGAGGGAGCGAGGGAGACCACGGAGAGGGGCGCGCAGAGGTTGCCGATGTGCGGGGTGCCCTGGACTTCCTTGCCGACACCCTCGGAGGCTACCCCACTGCCCAGGCCGTAGCAGGCTACTCCTTCGGCAGCGTGGTCGGGGGCCGCGTCGTCGCAGCGGAGCCGCGAGTGAGCTTCTACCTCGGAATCGCCCCGCCCCTTGCCCTCGACGACTTCAGCTTCCTCCAATCTTCATCCTGCCGGATCGCTCTGATCGGAGGCAACCACGATGAGTTCAGCGATCCGCACCAGCTCAGAACCCTGGTTGCCGCGCTGCCGAGGGCTCCCTGGGTGCGAGTGTTGGACACAGACCACTTCTTTGCCGGAGCTATGGAGGTCCTGGCCGAGGCCTGCCGGGATGCCATCGCCTGGGCTCACGGCGAGGGTTAGTCGTGGAGATACCAGACTTCGTGGTTGTCGGGCACGTGACCCTGGATGAAATGGAAACTGCGCGGCGGCCCGGGGGCGCGGCCCTCTACGCCGCCCTCACCGCCCACCGCCTCGGCCTGTCAACGGGCCTTCTCACCAGCTTCGGGTCAGACTTCCCACGCGAAGTCATCCCCCCTGAGCTTCAGATGGTTCACGTGCCGGCTGCTCGGACCACCTCGTTTCGCCATGAGCGTGGCCCCCGGGCTCGTCGGCTCACCCTCTTGGGCCGGGCCACTGACCTGGAGGTGGACCATCTCCCCGAGCTGTGGAAGGGCGCGAGCCTGGTGTTGCTCTGTCCGGTTGCGAACGAGGTCGATCCAACCCTGGCCGCTGCGTTCACAGGCGGTGCAGTGGGGGCTACCGTTCAAGGCTGGATGAGAGCGCGAGGTGCGGGCGGTGCCATCACTCCCGCGCTGTGGGAGGACGCCCCGCTAGTCATTCCGCACGTCCAGGTTCTCTTCCTGAGTCGGGAGGACATGGGCGAGTTCGAGGAAGAGGTCCTGGAGTGGTTCCAGCGGATCCCGGTGGGGATCGTCACGCTGGGAAAGGCTGGTGCCCTTCTCTTTGTCAACGGGGAGCGCTATGCGATCCAGGCTGATCCCGCTCAAGAGCGGGAGGCCACGGGGGCAGGGGACGTCTTTGCGGCGGCGTTCCTGATTCATTATCAGCGTGAGGGAAACCCGTGGGATGCGGCCGCGTATGCCATGTGCGCTGCGGCCTGCGCTGTTGAAGGGGAGGGAATCACGGGGATCCCTGCCCCCGGGGCGCTGGATACGCGGTTTGCGCGTTATCAAAAGCGCCTCGCGGAGTGATTCCTTGACAGTCCTTCCGGCTCCGGGCTAGGGCGTCTCACCAAACAGGAGCACCCGGCATGCAGTGTCCTCGTTGCAAGACAACTATGGTAAAGCCGTGGCGGATCCGGTGAAGACTCCGATCCTACCCGACTTTCGGCAAATCGAGATCGTGGACCCCGATGTTGCCCGGGCGCTCCGCGACAAGTCCGGCATGGAACGCCTCCGGCTCGCCCACGAGGCGTGGGAGTTGGCGCGCAACCGACTCACCGCGTTCCTCAGTGCCCGACATCCAGAATGGGACCGGGAGGAGGTTCGGAAGCAGGTGGCGAAAAGACTCTCTTATGAACCAGGCTGAACTGCTCCGGTATCTCGTTGAGTCGTGACCTGAGAAAAGCCCCCCCTATTCCCTATCTTGATCTTGACCTCTAATTGTGTTCATATGAGTGCTAATGGAGGTCAAAGCCCGATCAAGCCCATTCGGCGGGGAAGGTCGGACCCGAGTCCTTCTGGCCTTGCGCCTGCTCTCCGAGAGCTATCCCCGCGAGCTCGCTCGGGTGCTCGGGATGCCGTTCTCCAGCGTCCAGAAGGCCTTGCGCAGCCTCGAGCAAGACGGCCTCGTCGCCGGGAGGGCTGTCGGTCGAACCCGCGTCTTTCAGCTCGATCCGCGCTATTTCGCGTACGACGAGCTTCAGCGGTTCCTCCTGCGGCTGACGGAGCCGGAGTTTGAGCTGAAGACCCGCGTTTCCACCCTCCGCCGGCGTCCACGGCGTACCGCCAAGCCCTTGTGAGCATCACGGCGCGCTCCAGTCTCAGCTTGGTGGCAGTCCAAGTCGGCGACGCCCTCCGGCGACACGGGATCCGAGCTGTGCTCACAGGCGGCGCCTGCGCCAGCCTGCACAGCGGCGGCGCGTATTACTCGGTGGACATGGACTTCATCCTGCTTGGACATGTCACCCAAGCAGCGCTCGACGCCGCCATGGGCTCGGTCCGCTTCAGGCGAAAGGGGGACCGGTACCTTCACTCGCGCGCTCGCTTCTACGTCGAGTTCCCGCGCGGCCCCCTCGCCATCGGCGGCGATTACCGCATCAAGCCGGTCGAGTACAAACTGCGGCGAGCACGCGCGCTCGTGCTCTCGCCAACCGACTCGTGCCGGGATAGGCTTGCCGCCTTCTACCACTGGAATGACCGGCAGAGCCTTACGGTCGCGGTGTCCATTGCGCTCCGAAATCGCGTGAACCTCGCGGCGATACGCCGCTGGAGCATCACCGAAGGCATGGAACACCGGTTCGATGAATTCCTGGCCGAGCTCGGGGCCACGCGCGGCAGGCGTTCCCGGCGGATACCGCCGCGCCCACGATGACTACGGTGGTGGAGCTTCCCTCTCGCGGCTCCCCGAAAGGCTTCGTGATTGAACTTGCGTCGCACCCGCACTCGCCATACCATGGATGAAAGAGTCAGGGCCCATGAGTTTTCTTGAGATCTTCACGCTCTTTGCCTCCGGCATCACCATCTTCAGCGTCATTGTTGGCATCTTCTCGGTTTATAACGGCCGCATAACCCGGCAGGAGATCGGCGGTCTCATCCGGGAAACTCAGCAGTTGATCCGTGAGACTCAGCAGTTAATCCGGGAGACCCAGACCCAGACGCTGACACTGCTCCGAGAGACCCGGGAGCTCATTGCTCGGGAGGAAGCGGCGACTCGGCAGCTTCTCCAGGAGAATCAGGCCGCTACGCGGGAGATTCTGTTGAGGATCACGGAAATCCTCGCCCGGATCGACGAGCGCGTCCGGTAACTGGTTGTAACGCCCGTGAGTACCCTTGAGATTCTCATTCTCTTCGCTTCCGGTGTCACCATCCTGGTGCTTATTCTGAGCGCCTTCGCCGCGTACAACCGCCGCGAGAGTAGGCGAGATATGGAAGCCCTGCTCCGCGAGATGCAGGAGCGAAGCGCTCGCCCGGCTCGGACCGACGAGCGCGCTCGCTGATCCTCAGCATCAACTGTAGTGGTCCCGCCGGCCTCACAGCGGGATTCCTTGACAGGCTTTCCGGCTTCGGGCTACGCTGGGGGCAATGGTGGCCGATCGGCGGATCAAGATCTCAGCAGGCTCGGTGATAGCTGAAGCGCTCCTGAGCGGCGGGAAGACCGCCAAGGCCGTCTGGGAGGCGTTGCCGCTCTCGGCGAAGGCAGAGACCTGGGGGGACGAGATCTACTTCTCGATCCCGCTGAGCCTCAAGGAGGAGAATCCCAAGGACGTGGTGGAGCTGGGTGACCTGGGGTACTGGCCTCCCGGTCAGGCTTTCTGCATCTTCTTCGGCCGAACGCCCTCGAGCCGAGGCGACGAAATTCGTCCCGCTAGTCCGGTGAACGTGTTCGGCCGTCTGGTCGGAGATCCGAAGGTCTTCAAGAAGGTCAGGTCCGGCACCAGCGTCCGCGTGACGCGAGACCCGAATTGAGGGGGAACGACATGAAAATCTTTCTCGACACCGCCAACATCAACGAGCTGAAAGAGGGGGTCGCGATGGGCGTGGTGGACGGCTGCACCACGAACCCCTCGCTCATCGCTAAGGAGAAGCGTCCGTTCCGCCCCTTGGTGGAGGAAATTTGCTCCATCGTTCCCGGTCCGGTGAGCCTGGAAGTGGTGGCCACGGATGAGGAGGGGATGATCAAGGAGGGGAAGGAGCTGGCGCAGATTGCCTCCAACGTCGTAGTCAAGTGCCCGCTCACCAAGGACGGGCTCAAGGCCGTCAGGCGGCTTTCCCGGGAAGGGATCAAGGTGAACCAGACCCTCTGCTTCTCGCCGACCCAGGCGCTCCTCTCGGCCAAGGCCGGCGCGAGCTACATCAGCCCCTTCTTGGGCCGGCTGGACGACATCGGCCACGTGGGGATGGATCTGGTGCGCCAGATCGCCGAGATCTATCGAATTCATGGATTCCAGACCCAGGTGCTGGCGGCCTCGATCCGGAACCCGCTCCATGTCGTGGACGCCGCCCTGGCCGGCGCGCATGTGGCCACCATGCCGTTTGCGGTCCTGGAGCAGCTCCTGAAGCACCCGCTGACCGACATCGGGCTTAAGAAGTTCCTGGACGACTGGAACAAGGCTGGCGCCAAAATTTAGGCCCGATATTGCATTGAAAGCGGCTCCGGCACCCT
>CAYFIG010000049.1:0-1041 GCA_964342905.1 uncultured bacterium | reverse complement strand
CCGCTTTTTTATTTCCACCCTTTGGCTGATCCTCATGCGTATACCTGTGTGAGAGGCGGATGAAGATCGAGGGCGAATCCAGCGTTGCAGACGCGGTGCTGCTCCGGCGCATCGCTAAAGGCGACGAGGACGCCTTCTCAGCGCTCGTCCACCGCTACCAGGATCGCTTCTACACCGTGGCCCGGCGAATCCTGGGGGACGATCGGGAATCCGAGGACGCGGTGCAGCGCGCGTTTCTCCAGGTCTTC
The DNA here is from genome assembly GCA_964342905.1 of uncultured bacterium. GTDB lineage: Bacteria > Methylomirabilota > Methylomirabilia > Rokubacteriales > CSP1-6 > CAYFIG01. Next base: position 793 of record CAYFIG010000049.1, on the reverse strand, counting down.
CTCAAGGCCAGCCATTACCGGGACCGGTGGAGGGGCTCCACGTGGCTCTATCGGATCCTCACCAACATCTGCGTCGATGCCTGGCGGAAGCGGCGACACGAAGCGCGAGCCCTCCGGGCCTTGGAGAACCCCGCGGCTGCTCCGCGGATGGTCGAGCGCCATGATCTTGATCGGGCCCTGGCTCAGCTTCCGGTGGAGGCTCGGGCAATTCTCCTCCTGCGCTATGTGGAGGATCTCTCCTACGCCGAAATCGCCCGGGTCCGCGGCATTACCGTGAACACGGTAAAGAGCCAGCTTCGACGCGGAAAATGGCTGTTGCGCCGCTCTCTGAAAGGGGGAAAGACATGAGCACGACCGACCGGGAAGATGCTGTCTTGAAGTCGCTCCTCGCCCCCGTGGCCGCGCCCGCAGGGCTTGGGGATCGAATCCTCCGAGCCCTTCAGGCCGCTCGGAAGAAAGACTTGGTCAGGCTCGCCACGCGCCTTGACATCGTAGCCACGCCAGAGGGTATTGCGCGGGTCCGGCTCGGGCGGGGACGGGTCGAAGCGACAAGCTCGCGGGCCGAAGCCTTGGTTGTGCGGGCGCGTGAGGAGCTAGCTCAGTACCTGGCAGGGACGCGGAGCTACTTTACGGTCCCCGTGGATCTCTCAGAGCTGGGGGAATTTCAGCGCGCGGTGCTCAGCGCGGCCAGGGAGATCCCGTTTGGGGAGGTCAGGCCCTACCGGTGGGTGGCTGAGAGGATCGGAAGGCCACGCGCTGTCCGTGCGGCGGGCACGGCCCTCGGCGACAACCC
>CAYFIG010000048.1:0-10005 GCA_964342905.1 uncultured bacterium | reverse complement strand
TCCATTGTAGCGGCGGCAGGATGAACGTTTCACCGGAAACAGCCGGGCGGGGAGATCCGGCCGATTCGCGTGGACTCCCCGCCCCGACGCCCCACGGCGCGCCGTCACCATGAGCCTTGAGGTCGAGGATGAGGATAAAGCCGGTGCGGGCGCGGACGCAAGGTCGCCGTACCACGACCCCGGCCCAGGCGGCACGGAGTGAGTCGTGAGCGGAGGTGCGTACAAAGGGATGGCTGATGCCCATTGACACCACCACGCTGAGAGATCCGGCACCGGGCCCGCCACCGGCAGAGGATCTCTGGCTGAGCGAGCCCGAGCAGTACGGTGATCCGGTTTCGGGCTCGCGGGCTTCCCCATGTGGGCGTGGGAAGGCTAAGGAGATACTACCTCCCCGCCGTGTTGGAGTGGCTCAGTGGCCCGCTGGGCAGGTCTAAACCGCGCTAGGATGCGCTGAACGTGCCTGAAGGTAGCAAACGCGCGGAGCGGGGAAAGGACGGGTACGCGGCAAGTGCCGAGATCCACAAAAAAGAACGCATCGGCCAGGACCGCCCCAAGCTCGTGGTGGTCGAAGGGATCACGCTGACGAACCCGGCCGATCTGTATCTCTCAGTCACCGCCCTGGCGCATTACGCCGGGCTCTCACCCCGTCGGCTCCGCGACCTGCTCAAGGATCCGGTTCGGCCTCTTCCGCACTATCGCATCGGGGGGAGGATCCTCGTCCGGCGGAGTGAGTACGACGCCTGGGCGCGCCACTACCGCCAGGTGGGGGACCCCGACGTGGAGCGGGTGGTGGCGGAGGCGTTGCAGGATCTCTGACTTGGAGAAGTCGCTACACCGATGCGAACACCTCGCCGGGCTGTTGGAGCTGGCGGCGGGAAATGCGAATCGGGACGGCCCGGCGGGCGGAGGCCCGGACGCCGGTCACCACGTCGTACAGGCCGGGGAGGAGCAACCGGTTGGCCTCCTCTTCCAGCTTGCGGACGCAGAGGAGGCGGATGAGCCGGTCGGTCTTGGGGTCAATCGCAATCGCCCCGGTCTCCCACCGCGACACGGTGACCGGGGTGGTGCCGAGCTGATCGGCGAACTCCGCCGCCTTGAGCCCCACGTGGCGGCGGAGGAAGCGGACCTCTGGCCCTGTCAGGAGGGCGGGCTTGGTGAGAAGGGCCTTGGCGATCACCCGGTGGAGCTGGAGCAGGTTAGGGATCTCCGGCGTCTCCTCCCCGCAGGACTCGCAGACGTACACCCGAAGGCCCTGGAGGATCACGTTGGGCAACCCGCTCTCGGAGTAGCGGCAGTCCTTCACGGTGGGCTTCATCGTGTTGCCGCACCGCTCACACTTCAGGCTCCTCATCTCTCGTCTCCTTTAGCCGCGTCTCCGGCCTGGGCGAAAGCCCGTGACCAGCTTGACGGCCTGGTCGTCCAGGGGGACAAACACGATGGCCAGCCGGCGGCCCTCGCGGTCGAGGCCCACCACGCGATAGGTCCACTCGCCCCGTTTCACGTCGAGCTCCGGCGGGGTCGTGATCGCTCCGGTGGCCCGCACGCTCAACACGTCCTGGTCGTCAAAGGGGTCCTCGGGGTCCGCCATCGCCTCCCGAAAGTGTTGGGTAGGGAGGATCGCCCCCTCGTGGGTAAAGGCCCGCTTGAAGATCGCCAGGGCCTGGCGCGGTGAGTACGGCGAGCCCGGCTGGGTCACCGGGGGCCCGCTCCCCGCGTCATGTGCCTAGTTAACACCATGTTAAGTCCCTTGTCAACCCGCTCAATTTGCCTCTTGACATCTATGAATGCCTATGCATAATAGCATATAAGCGCCTATGGCACGAGGCAAGCCAACTAGCTCAGGAAAGGAGGGACCGCGAGTGGTGCGGACGAGTATTACTCTGCCTGAGGAGTTGTGGAAGGCGGCCAAGATCCGGGCGGTGGAAGATCACGAGCGCACCCCTGATTTGGCGGCGGTTATCATTGCTGCTCTGGAAGCCTACCTGGGACGCAAGAAAGGGGGAAAGTAGCCATGGGGGTGAAGGTCAAGTCATGGAAGGGGGCCTGGTGGGTCTTCATCAACCACAAGGGCCGCCGGAAAGCGAAGCGGTGCGCGAGCCGAAAGGCCGCCGAGCTGGCCGCCGTCAAGATTGACGCGGCGCTCAAGCTCGGCCAGGCAGACGTGCTGGACGGGGACCACCGGCCTCTGCCGCCTCCCGTCCCCGCCTTTGGGGAGTATGCCGAGCGGTGGCTGGAGGCCGTGGGAGGCGTGCGGGTGCGCCCGGCGACGCTGGAGCAGTACTGCTCGCGCCTGAAGCTGCGCCTCCTGCCGACCCTTGGGCCGCTTCCCCTGACCAGCATCACGCGGGAGACTGTGCGAAACCTGATCGGGGAGCTGGCGCGGGACGGCAATCGCCGAAGCCCGGGGCGTCCGATCTCGAGGGGCACCGTCCGCGAGGCGCTCCACACGTTGAGCGCGATCCTCTCCACGGCGGAGGAGGATGGGGTGATCCCGTCGAACCCAGCCCGAGAGTGGGGGAAGCACCTCGCGCAGACGAGGGCGGAGGAAGTGGAGGAGACCGAGGTCTTCACGCGGGATGAGCTGCGTCGGCTCCTGGAGGTTGCGGAGCGGGGTTGGCCTGAGTATCACCCCTTCGTGCTCTGCCTGGCCCGGACGGGGATGCGCCTGGGGGAGGCCATCGCTCTGGAGTGGCGAGACGTGGATTGGGCTAACCGGGTGATCCTGGTGCGGCGGTCTCGGCGGCAGAACCGCGTCAGCGTGCCCAAGAACGGCAAGGCCCGGCGGGTGGATATGAGCGCCCAGCTCGGCGAGGTCCTGCGCGGCCTGAAGACCCTTCAGGAGGCCGAGGCGGGCGTGAACGGGACCGCTCCACCGGAGCGGGTCTTCTCGACTCCCCACGGGACGCCGATTCAGGAGATCACCTTCCGGGGCCGGGGGTGGGGGCCCTTGCTCCGTCAGGCGGAGATCCGCTATCGAAAGCCCCCTGCCTCCGGCACACCTTCGCCAGCCTCCTCCTGGAGGCCGGGGAGCCGCTGACCTACGTCAAGGAGCAGCTCGGCCACCACTCGGCGGCCTTCACCCTGAAGGTCTATGGCCACCTGCTCCCGAGGGGGGACCGCCGGGCTGTGGATGCCCTGGACGACGCTACCATCCGCAACCCCCGCGCAACCGAGCAAGAGGGAGCCTCCTCAGGATCTAATCTTTCCCGATAGTTGGCCCTCGCCCTTTTCAATCTGGTACCATGAAACGGCTATGCTGGCCGTCGAGGCTCACGGGTTAACGAAAACCTTCTGGAGCGGGGCGTTCTCACGTCGGACAACGGACGCCCTCCGCGGGGTGAGCCTGTCCGTCCCTCGAGGGGTGATCTTTGGGCTCCTGGGCCCCAACGGTGCGGGGAAGACGACCCTCCTTTCTATTCTGGCCACCCTTCTCCTGCCGGATAGCGGGCGCGCGACCGTCCTGGGCCACGACGTGATCCGCGAGGCCGGGAAGATCCGACACCGAATCAACATGGCCAGTGGCAATGCCAGTTTTCTCTGGAGCCTCCGCCCCCGGGAGATCCTGGGCTTCTACGGGCGCCTCTACGGCCTCCACGGAAAGCGCCTCCACCGAAAAGTGGACGAACTGATGGTCCTCTGCGAGCTGGAGAGCCACCAGAAAACCCCCTACAACGAGCTCTCCACCGGGATCAAGCAGCGGCTGAGCCTGGCCAAGTCACTCCTGAATGATCCCGAGCTGCTCTTCCTTGACGAGCCGACCCTCGGCCTTGACCCCGACATCTCGATCCGCCTGCGGGCTCAGATCGCGGCCCTTAGAAGGGAGCGGGGAACCACGATTCTGCTCACCACCCACTATATGCGCGAGGCGGAAGAGCTATGCGACGAGATCGCTTTTATCAAGGACGGACGGATCCTGGCCCGTGGGACCGCGGATGAGCTCAAGCGCCAGATCCGGATCGGAGAGGTGATCACGCTCCGGTTGGACGGCGGGGCGAGGGAGGAACTGGCGACCCTGCCCGGAATCCTCAGCTCCGCCTTCAAGGACGGCCGACTCGAATGCACCGTGGACTCGGCGGAGAAGCGACTCCCTGAGATCCTGCGCTGGCTTCACGAGCGGAACGTGACGGTGCGGGACGTTGATGTTCACGAGCCGGAGCTGGAGGAGGTCTTCGTTGAGCTGGCGAAGTGAGGCGGTCAAGATCTACGCGTTCGCCCACCGGAGCCTCCTCATGGCCAGCCGGAACGTCTTCTTTATCTTCGAGCTAATCTTCTGGCCGTTGATCGGCGTGATCTCGATCGGGCTCATGACCCGCTTCCTGGACCTTTCCGTCGAGGAGTCCGCCTTCGTCCTGATCGGCACTATCGCCCTCTCGGCGGTCCAGGTTTGCCAGCTCGACGTGGCCTACGCGGTCCTTTTCGACGTGTGGTCCAAGAGCGTGAAGCACCAGTTCCTGGCACCGATCCAGATCCGCCACCTCGCCCTGGGCGCCTGGCTCGTGGGGGTGGGGCGAGGGCTCGTGGTCTTCGCCCTCCTGACCGCCGTCAGCCACTGGGCCTTCGGCTTCAATGCCTGGGCGCCGGGCCTGGCCACCCTCGCGCTCTTTCTCCTGGGGTGCTTTCTCACCGCGGCTGCTGTGGGACTCTTCGTTTGCTCCCTGGTGGTCCTCTTCGGGACGCGCGCCGAGGTCTCAGCCTGGTCAGCGGTGAACCTGATGCTGGTGCTCTGCGGGATCTATTACCCGGTGTCAGTTCTGCCGGAGCCCGCGGCGACGCTGGCGGCCATGATTCCGCTTACCTACTTCCTCGACGCCTTCCGCGTACCGTACGGCTTCTCTCCACACTTCGAGTGGCCGTTACTCTCGGGCTTTGCGCTCTCGGCTTGCTACCTGGCTCTTGGTCACTGGGCTTTGGCCTCCGCCATCACCCGCTCACGCCGGACCGGGCTCCTCCTCAAGCTCTCTGAGTAGGGCATGCGCAGTCCCTGGGCCCGCGAATATCGTCGCACCCCAGAGACGTACATCTGGGGGACCGAGCCTTCGTCCTTTGCCCGTCAGGTGGCGGCTCTCCTTCCTCGCGGGGCTCACGTTCTCGATCTTGGCTGTGGTGAGGGGCGGGATAGCGTTTTTTTTGCCGCGGAGGGCTTCAAGGTGGTAGGGGTAGAGGCCTCTCAGGCCGGGATCGCCAAGGCCAGGCGGCTCGCTGATACGCAAGGAGTCCGGATCCGCTGGCTCGTCGGAGACATGACGCATCTGGCTTATCGCGGCCCGTTCGACCTCATCTACTCCTGCGGGGCCATCCACTACGTGCCCAGGCGCCAACGCGCCCGCTTCTTCTCGCGCCTTCAATCGCTGACCCGCCCCGGCGGTCTCCATGCTCACGTTGTCTTCACCGACCGAGAGGTCTACGTGGAAAAGGGAGAGGTCATTGATTACTTCGCTCCGGGAGAGTTGGTGGCGCTGTATGACGGCTGGCTGATCTTCCACCGGGAGGAAGGGCGAATCCCTTGCGCCCAGGACGGTACGCGCCACCACCACAGTGTGGAGTTCCTCATCGCTCGCGCCGTGATAAGCTGAGCCAGTATGGACTCCCTTCTGTGGGCGATTTGGCTCGGCCTCCTGCTCGGCATCCAGCACGCCACCGATCCTGACCATGTCGTGGCTGTGGCCACCATTATCAGTCGAGAGCCCCGTTTCAGGTCGGGGGCCTTCATTGGCGCGCTCTGGGGCCTGGGCCATACCCTCACCCTCACCGTAGTCGGCGGGGCCATCATCCTCCTGAACCTGACCGTCCCCCCCGCTGTGGCGCGCTCGCTAGAGCTGGCCGCAGCGCTGATGCTGGTGGGGCTAGGAACGTTCCGCATGGTCGAGATTTTTCGGGGTGTCGCCCACGTTCACCCCGAGCACCTGAAAGCCCGCCACGACCACGACCACGGGGACACCTTCCACAGCCACGTCCACACACATGACGGACTCCCCCACCGGCACCCTCACCTCCACCCCTCGAAGCAGCTCTTGGCGGCGCTCAAAGCCGTGGGGAACGGACAGGCCTTCCGTTCCGTAGCCGTCGGGGTGGTCCACGGGCTGGCCGGGAGTGCGACGCTCGCTCTCCTCGTCCTTGCGACGATCCAGGACCCCTTTTGGGCGCTGGTCTACCTGGGCGTCTTCGGCGCGGGAACGATCTTGGGAATGCTGGCGATCACGGCGGCGCTCATGGTGCCGTTCACGGTGAGCGCGCGTCGCTTTGTCCGGGTCAATTATGCCCTGTCCATGGGGACCGGGTTTCTGAGCATTGGCGTGGGCCTCTTCCTCGTCTACCAGATCGGCTTTGTGAGAGGACTCCTGACAGGGTAGCTCTCCCGGCCGGTTGCGCTTACCGGCTCAGGACCTTCAGCACGCTCCGGGCGATGCTGGGAGGGTCCAGGCCATACTTGGCATAGAGCCCAGCCGGATCCCCGGACTCCCCGAACGCCTGAACCCCCAGCCGCTTCAGGGGCGTGGGCAGAACCTCCCCTAATAGCTCAGCCACCGCACCCCCGAGCCCGCCCCTGATGGTGTGGTCTTCGACGGTCACCACGTGCCCGGTCTTTCCCGCCGATCTCAAGACCAGCTCCTCGTCCAGCGGCTTCAGCGTCGCAATATTGATGACCTCAGCGCGAACCCCTTCCTCCACGAGAAGGTCAGCGGCCTTGAGGCAGTTAGAGAGCGGCCCTCCGGTCCCGAGGATCGTCACGTCAGTACCCTCTCGAAGCACGGTGCCTTTCCCGAACCGGAAGGTATAACCCGGCGGCGAAATCGGCTCGACCGCCCGCCGGGGGAGGCGGGGGGAAACGGGGCCGTCGTGCTCGACAGCACATACCACGGCCTGCTTGGTCTCTACCTCGTCCGCGGGCTGGATAATGGCCAGGTTGGGGAGGGCACGGGCGACGGTCAGGTCCTCCATCCCCATCTGGCTGTAGCCGTCCTCGCCGATGCCGAGGCCGGCGTGGGTGCCCACGATCTTCACGTTGGCGTGAGAGTAGGCCATCGACAGCCGGATGGTCTCGAAGCGCCCGATTACGAAACAGGCAAAGGTGCAGATGAAAGGAATCCACCCCGAGAGCGCGAGACCGGCGCCGATTCCGATCAGGTTAGCTTCGGCGACCCCAACGTTGAACGCGCGATCCGGATAAGTCTCGGCGAACTTCTGGGTCATGGTGGATTTGCCGAGGTCGGCGTTGACCACCACGATCCGCTCGTTCTTGGCCGCCAGCTCCAGGATTGCCTCGCCGAACGCTACCCGCGTCGCCTTTGCCGGCATCGGGTCCCTCCTATCCGATCTCAAGGGCCTTGAGCTCCAGGATAATCGCCGCTACCTTGGGGGTCCGTCTGACGTAGTCCCGCCAGTCCGCCTCGCTCACGCCAAGGAGCTCCCGAATTGCTTGAATCCCCTCCTGGGGCTTGGGAGCCACGCCGTGCCACTTGGGGTTGTTCTCCATGAACGAGACGCCTTTGCCCTTCACGGTGTTCGCGATCAGGACAACGGGGCGGCCTCTCACCTCGAGCGCCGACTGAAGCCCCTTCACGATGTCTCCCATCTCGTGGCCGTCGGCAACCTCGATCACGTGCCAGCCGAAAGCCTCCCACTTCCCTGCGAGAGGATCGAGAGGCAAGGTCTTGTCCACGAAATCGTCATTCTGGATCCGATTGCGGTCCACGATGGCGCAGAGGTTATCGAGGCAGTATCGGGTGCCCCCGATCTTGGGAGCTGCCATGGCAGCCTCCCAGACCTGACCGGCCTGGCATTCGCCGTCCCCCAGCATGCAGAAGACTCGGGAAGGCCTGCCCTCCATCCGGGCTGCCAGCGCCATGCCGATCGCGATGGAGAGACCCTGACCCAGGGAGCCTGTGGCCGCCTCAATTCCGGGGAACCGCTCGCCAGACGGGCCGGGGTAGGGGTGGCCCTGGAGGCGGCTTCCGAGCTTTCTGAGCGTGAGCAACTCGGCCTCGGGAATATAGCCGGCGCGCGCGAGGACGACGTACAGGGCCGGCACGCAATGGCCTTTGGAGAGGATGAAGCGGTCTCGCTCCGGCCACCATGGGTTCTTCGGGTCATGGCGGAGGAAGCCGCCGAAGTAGAGGGCCGTGAGGAGATCGATGGACGAGAGCGAGCCGCCAGGGTGGCCAGAGCCCGCGTGGGTCAGGATCCGGATGATCTCGACCCTTGAGTCGCGCGCGATTTCGGCCAGCCGCTTCAGGTCAGCGCTGGACATGAAGGTCCGTTCATAGCGATTCCATAAAGCCGGCGATCTCGTCCACTTTCACCCCGGTCACGGCGATCTCAGGGGCGTACACGACCTCATCGGCCGCCCAGACCAGCGTGCCCTTCACGTCCTTGGTAATCCCGATGATATGGTTTAGCACCCTGAGGATGTTATCGTTGATCCGGACCGTGTTGGCCTTGAGCGGCGCCACGGTCCGACCGCTCCTGATGATAAACGAGTCCCCGACCACGGTGCAAGTGAAGTCGCCGGCGCGGAGCCCGTTGATCGGGTAGGTGTACCAAATCCGACCGATGTACAGGCCGTTCTTGACCTTCGAGATCAGCTCGTCCAGCGAAACAGACTCCGCGCCCTCAACAACCACGTTGCTCGCGGCCACCGTGGCCTGGCTGTCGAACTGCCGACCACCGCCCCGGGTGAAGCGGAACCCATTCCGTGGGATGAGCGCAATCCGTGCCGCTGCGGCGTCCATCCCGAGCTTCTCCTTAATCTGGGGGTCGTGCAGGAGGCGCTGAGCTTCGTACCAGTTCGTGAGGCAGCCGGTGAGGACACCGTTCTTGATCAGGTCCGTGCGACCGGTGGGAAGCCCCTCGCAGGTGATTCCCTTTGAGCCCATGAAGCTGGGCATGGCCCCGTGGTCGTAAATCGTGAGGAGCGGGGAGGCCACTGGCTTTTCCAACTTTCCGAGGAATGGCGTGCTGGACGAATAGAACGACCCGGCCATGCAGGCCGGGATCACCAGGTTGTTGAGAAGGTCGGTGACCGGCTGCTTGCCAAAGATCACCGTGTACTCCCCGGAGGAAACGCGCTGGCCGTCGATGGCATCGATGGCGTTCTGAGCCGCGTCCACCCCGGCCTCGTCGGTGAAGTGGTCCAGCCGGATGCCCGTGGACCATCCCGACCCCTTGGCGTCCTTGGCTTCCACCATGGCAGTGACAAAGGCCATGATCAGCGTTGACTCGTCGGTTTGGACCGTTGGCATGTGGGTTGAGGCCATCGCGATCCGCTCCTGGAGGATCGTAACGTCGCCGCCAAGGATCAGGCCCAGCGATTGAACTGCCGCCTCGTTACCGGCCAGGTCCGCGAGCCGGGACGAGGCCATGAACGTGCGCAGGGCTCCGCTGACGACGTTCCAGCCAGTCTCCACCAAGTCCTCGTCGCCCACCGACAGGAGCTTTGGGTCATGGTAGTCCGTGAGGGTGCGCGGTTCGCCGGTTGACCTGGGGAGCGAATGGAATTCGGGGTCTTGGACCGCGCCCTGTCGAGCCTTCTCAAGTGCCCGCTTGACGCCATCGAGAGTGAGGTCGCTCGGTTCGCTGCCAAAGCCGACCTTGGGGCCCTCCGGTGTCCTGAAGACCGCCTGGATCCCGATGCCGTGGGATTCGGTGGACTTGGGCTCTTCGACGCCGTTGCAGGGAATGTGGGAGGTGTAGTTGAGGCGGGTCAGGAGCTGCCCGTTGGCCGCGGCGAACACCTCGCACTCCTGGATCTCCGCCTGCGCCTTCAAGTACTCGAGCGCCCGCCCTGCCGCCTTCGCCAGCTCAGAGATTGCGATCACCGCTGTTCTCCCTCATTTGAGCAGGCCGGGAACAGGAATGAGGCGCCGGTTGACGGGGTCAGGAGCGAGCAGGAACCCCTCCAGCGTGTAGGCTCCAAGTAGCGGATCAATTCCAGGCTCGCCGAACACAACGAGTGTCGTACGGACTCGCCCGTCGATCCGCACCTGAGTTTGAGCCACATCGCACTGA
>CAYFIG010000047.1:0-10072 GCA_964342905.1 uncultured bacterium | reverse complement strand
CGTAAAGGTCGATCTGGGTCGCGCCCAACACGCCGTAGTCGACAAGTCCGACCTGAGCCTGGGCAAAGATCTGGTTCATGTTGGTCCACGCGATGGAGCGATAACAGTTCGACGGTCCGCCCATAGTGCCCCGGACGAACGGCGTGAGCGGCGTAGGGCCGATGGCGCCGAACTCGAAGACCTGGACCAGCTGGGGAGCTTGAAGCCGCTGGGCCAGGATGGCGGCCACCTGGGGCATTCCGAAGCCGATGAAGGCGGTCTTTTGGTCCTCCAGAAGCCGGGCGCACTGGGCGATCATGAACTCCGCTTCGGTGAAGTCCTGCGTCACCGGTAGCCTTCCTTGATGGTGGCCCGGCGCCGAAGCCCGTTCAGCCGAGCGAGTCCGACCCGCTTCTCCAGCATCTCCAGGTCCGATCCGACGCTGTAGACGTACTTGTCCAGGTAGGCTTTCAGCTCACCCTGGCGCTCCAGCGCGTTGTACTCGGCAAAGTGCTCGTAATCCATCTCGTACACCCCGGGGAGGCCGCCGGGATACGCGCCGAACGGCGCGTACACCACCGCATCAACCATGTAGTACGGGATCGTCGTCTTGCCGGGGTCTTTCCGGATATCGTCGTGGTCGATGATCTCGTCAGTGGAGATGATGACTTTCTTGGAGGCCATGGCGGTTTCCAGGGGGGAGACTCCAGGGCCGAAGCACCTGGCGTTGCCATAGACGTCAGCCTGGTGGACGTGAATCAGCCCGACGTCGGGGTTGAGCGCAGGAACCAGGGCGATGGGCTTCTCGCTGAAGGGGTCGCTGACCACCTTGGCGCCGGAGTACTTGAGGGTGTCTGACCCCAAGAGCGCCCGGGTGGGGAGAAATGGCGCGCCCATCGCGCCCGCAAGGTGGCGAAGGGTGAGGCTGCCGTTGGTCCACTCGGTCACCTTCACGCGCCCCGCCTCCACGGCCCGGTTCAGCGTCTCGCCGAGCCCCATGAATCCCACGTCGATCCGGGAGCAGGCGCCGGCAGCCACCAAGAGCGTGGACTCAATGAGAGTGAATTTGGCGCAGTACCAGAGGTCCCGCCGGCTCTGCCGGATAATCTCGCGAATCAGGACCAGGGGGCCCCGGGTAAAGGAGGAGAAATCGAAGGAGACATAGTCGCCGTCGGCGACAAAGCGGCGGACGGCTTCGGCGGCCGTCAGGGTCTTGTCCACAAACTCCCGACTCTTTCGGTCCCGCATCCAGCTTCGGACCGCGTCGGGATCGGTGAAGCGGAATTCGCCTACGCCTTGGGAGAGAACCTCCACCCTATCCCCTGTCAAGCCGCCGGTATGAGCGATCGGGCCCGGCCGGAGTTGAAAACCCGGGCCGGGAAGGTGAGGGGAGTGTAACGAAGGGGCTCCGGTCCCGTCAAGGAGAATAAGCATTTAGCCGCCATTTGCCTCGCGCGTTCCCGGTGGCGGAGGGTAGAAGCGCGCCTCCTGCTTCCCCTGCCACGCGCGGTTGGCCAGGGCGAGCTCCCAGGAGGCCATGCACTCGTTCTGGGCCCGGATCACTTCCTCAATCATCTCCCTGGGGTCGAGGTGGAAAGATTGATGCAGGAGGCGTTTTGTGTGACGGGTGGCGGTGGGTGCGGCCTGGAGGAGTTTGTCGACGATGCGGGCCAGCGTTTGCTCAACGTCGTCCGGTGAGACCACCCAGTTGACGAGGCCCATAGCCTTGGCCTCTTCCGGCGCAATCGTATCATTGAGGAAGGCCAGCTCCTTGGCCCGCCCCAGCCCAACCACGCGGGCGAGTCGGAGCACGGCGCCGTCGGGGATCAGGCCATGGTGGGTGGCGCCAAGGCCTAGCACGCAGTCGCTCGTGGCGAGCCTCAGATCAGAGGCCAGGGCGAGCTGAAGCCCGCCGCCGAGGCAGTAGCCATGAAGCACCGCGATCGCCACTTTCCCCATGTCCTCCAGGCTATTGAGCGCTCGAATCCAGTGACGGTAGAACGGCTCGCCGACTTCTCCCGCCGCGAGGGCGCTTCGGTCCATCCCAGATGAGAACGCGGAGCCGTTGCCCCGGATGACCACCACCCAGACGTTAGGATCGTTGGCAGCGGCCTCCGCGGCATCGGCCAGTTCGGCGGCCAGGACGGTGTTGAGCGCGTTGAGGAGGGTTGGCCGGTTCAGGGTGATCCGGGCCACCCCCTGCTGGATCTCGTAGAGGACGCTCGGATCAGCCACGGTGGTCAGAAGGGGGCTAGCGCGGCTCGAGGATCTGCCGGGCGATCACCATCCGCTGGATCTCTGAGGTGCCCTCGCCGATCTCAGTGAGCTTGGCGTCACGGAAGATCCGCTCCACCGGAAACTCGGTGATGTATCCCGCACCGCCGTGGAGCTGGACAGCTCGAGTGGCTGCCCGCATCGCCACCTCTGAGGCGAAGACCTTGGCCATAGAGGCCGCCGGACTCGCCGGCTGCCCCTGGTCTTTCAGGTAGGCGGCGCGGAGCGTGAGCAGGCGCGCCGCCTCCACTTCGGCGGCCATCTCCGCGACCATCCCCTGGAGCCCGTTGAACTCCGCCAGCGTCTTGCCGAAGGCTGTCCGCTGCTTCAGGTAGGCCACCGAGGCGTCGAGAGCAGCCTGAGCGAGCCCCACGGCCATGGCCGCCATGGCGATCCGCCCGCCCTCCAGCACCTGAATCGTGTTGACGAACCCCATATTGAGCTCGCCCAGGAGGTTCTCCCGAGACACCCGTACGCCGTCCAGAACCAGCTCAACGGTGTCGGACGCGTGAAGGCCAAGCTTCCTGTAGCGCTGCCCCACACTGAACCCCGGCATCCCTTTCTCCAAGATGAAGGCGGAGATGCCTTTGCTGCCCTTCGTGGGGTCCGTCACGGCCATGACCACCGCATACTTGCCAACGCCCCCGTTGGTGATGAAGGCCTTGGTCCCGGTGAGAATGAAGTGATCACCGTCCTGAACCGCGCGGGTCTTCATGGCGGCGGCATCCGACCCAGACCCAGGCTCGGTGAGCCCCCAGGCGCCCAGCGCCTCCCCCCGTGCCAGCGGCACCAGATACTTCCGCTTCTGGGCCTCGCTGCCGAAGAGGTGAATGTGGTTCGCGCACAGGGAGTTGTGAGCCCACATGGTGATGCCGACAGAGGCGTCCGCGCGGCAGAGCTCTTCCACCACGAGCGCGTAGGAGACATAATCCAGACCCGCGCCTCCGTACTCAGGCGGGAACAGGGCGCCCAGGAATCCCAGGTCACCCAACTTCTTGATGATCTCGTGAGGGAACTCGTGGGCCTCGTCGTAGCGGTGAGCCACAGGGGCGATCTCGGCCTCGCCGAACTCCCGGGCCACGCGACGGATCTCTTTCTGCTCCTGGGTCAGCTCAAAATCCATCTGGTTCAGGCGACCGCATCAGCTGGACGGATATGCTCCCGGACGAACTTGATGATTGTCTGCGTGGAACTGCCTGGGGTGAAGATCTCCTTCACTCCCAGGGCTTTGAGCGCGGCGATGTCGTCGGGCGGGATGATCCCGCCACCGAAGACCACGATATCGCCGGCTCCTTTTTCCTTCAGCAGATCGAGCACCCGCTTAAAGAGGTAGTTGTGGGCGCCGGAGAGGACGCTGAGCCCGATGGCGTCGACGTCCTCCTGGATCGCGGTGGCGACCACTTGCTCCGGGGTTTGATGGAGCCCCGTATAGATGACCTCGAAGCCGGCGTCCCTGAGCGCCCGGGCCACGATCTTGGCACCCCGATCGTGCCCATCCAACCCCGGCTTCGCCACCAGCACGCGAATTTTACGCTCGGCCATTCCCTCTACCTCAGCACGGTGCGGATCCGCTCCCCGTTCAACGTGATCTGCTGCTTATCGCCAGGGACCGGCTTCCAGTCGAACCCCTTCCCGTCGTTGGTAAAGCGCGGGATGACGTGGAAGTGGAAGTGGGGGACGGATTGGAACGCGGCCGCCCCGTTGGCCTGAAGAACGTTGAGCCCGTCGGCCTGCATCGCGCCGCGGACCGCGGTGGCCACCTTCTTCGCGGTTACGATCGCAGCCTGAAGGTCCGAGACATCGGTGTCGAAGATGGTGGCGGCGTGATTCTTAGTCACCACCTGGCAGTGACCTGGGTTCAATGGGTTGATGTCCATGAAGGCCAGGGTCCGCTCATCCTCATAGATCTTGAACGAGGGGATCTGCCCGTCTCGGATCTTGCAGAACACGCAATCCATGGGCATTGCTCCCTGAATCGAAAGAGTTATTCTTTTAGAAGCCGGTCGAACTCATCCCTCGTCAAGCCGGCTTGCCGAAGCATCCGATGGAAAAGGCTCACCTCGATGTCTTTACCGATTTCCCCAGAACCCTTCGAAAATCATCGAAGGTGTACGCTCCCACTAGCAGAAAAGATCTCGAATCTTTTTCGGATCCATGCCCCTCTTCAGCACTTCGCTGAGATACGGCCAGTGGCCAGCCCGGTTTGGGCTTTTAGAATAGAGCTCCTGCTCCGCCTGGTACTCCTCCGCATACTCAATAACCATCTCAATCAGATCCTCAAAGGCTTCATCGGGGGTGTCGCCCTGGGTCGCCAGATCAAGCTCTGGACAAACCGCCACAAATTGGTGTTCACCTTGCTCAATGATCGCAGTCAGGTTAGTTGGCGAAAGCTTAGTTACCACTGGCATCTACGCCCCTCCCCATCGCCTTAACTCGTTCGCCTTCTGAGAATCGCCACGTGCCCACTCCAATACGGCTCGCCCAGACGGTACACCAAGATGTTCTGAAAGATTCTAACAACTTCTTCATCGCCAGGTGTTGTTCCACACATCTTTCTAGCCTACTAACTAAAAGATGATGGGCTCGCGGTACTGGCCAAAGACCTGGCGGTAGACGTCGGCGATCTCGCCGAGGGAGACCGAGTCTTTTACAGCGTCGATGAGCACCGGCATCAGGTTCTGGCCGTTCCGGCACGCGTCGGCGATCTGCTTGAGCCGCCGTTCGACCTTGGAACGGTCGCGCGAGGCCTTGCGCTGTTTCACTCGCTCGATCTGCTCCAGCTCGACAGCCTCGTCGATCCTGAGGTACTGGATGGGCTTTCCCTCGGCGATCACGTACTTGTTGACGCCCACCACCGTCTTTTCCCCCCGGTCCTCCATGAGCTGGTAGCGATACGCGGCGTCGGCGATCTCCTGCTGCGGGTAGCCCACGTCAATGGCGCGGATGATCCCGCCCAGCTCATCGATCTTCTTGATGTAGGCCCACGCCGCCGCCTCGATCTGATCGGTGAGGCGTTCCAGATAGTAGGAACCGCCTAGCGGGTCCATCACCAGCGGCACCCCGGTCTCCTCAGCGATGATCTGCTGGGTGCGGAGGGCCACCGTCACCGCCTCCTCAGTGGGCAGGGCCCACGTCTCATCGTAGGAGTTGGTGTGCAACGACTGCGCCCCTCCCAGGACTGCCGCGAGGGCCTGGAGAGCCACCCGCGCGACGTTGTTGAGCGGCTGCTGGGCCGTGGCCGAGACCCCCGCGGTCTGGGTGTGGGTTCTCAGGCGCATGGATTCGGGCTTCTTGGCCCCGAAGCGCTCCCTCATCACCGTCGCCCAGATGCGGCGCGCCGCTCGGAGCTTGGCGATCTCCTCGAAGAAGTCGTTGTGGATGTCAAAGAAGAAGGAGAGGCGAGGCGCGAACGAATCCACGTCGAGGCCATGGTCCACGCAGGCTTGGACGTAGCCGATCCCATCAGCCAGGGTGAAGGCCAGTTCCTGGACCGTGGTGGAGCCCGCCTCTCGGATGTGGTAGCCCGAGATCGAGACCGGATTGAACCGGGGCACGTGTTGGGAAGTAAACTCGATCATGTCCACCACGATGCGCATGGCGGGCTCGGGCGGGCAGATCCACTCTTTCTGGGCGATGAACTCCTTCAGCATGTCGTTCTGCATCGTGCCCCCGACCCGGTCCCAGCTGACGCCCTGCTTGTCGGCCACGGCCAGGTACATGGCGAGCGCGATGGAGGCCGTACAGTTGATGGTCATCGACGTGGTCACGCGGTCGAGGGGAATCCCGTCGAAGAGGCGCTCGAAGTCCTCCAGCGTGGAGATGGAGACCCCTTCCTTGCCGACCTCTCCACGGGCCCGCGGGTGATCGGCGTCGTAGCCCATGAGGGCCGGCATGTCGAAGGCGGTGGACAGGCCCGTCTGCCCCTGTTCAAGGAGGTATTTGAAACGCGCATTGGTATCCTCGGGCCGCCCGAACCCGGCGAACATGCGCATGGTCCAGAGCCGGCCCCGATACATGGTTGGATAGACCCCGCGCGTGAAGGGGAACTCGCCCGGAAAGCCTAGCTTTGTCTCGTACTCCCAGTCGCTGAGGTCCGTCGGGGTATAGAGCGGCTGGAGCGGGATGCCGGACAGGGATTCGAAGCGTACGGGACGCTCAGGGGTCTTCTCCACGAAGGGCCGGTACGTCTCGGCCTCCCATCGCGCCTTCGACCGCTCGATCTTCTCAGGCTCGCTCATGCTTTGCTCCTCGCCCGCCTCTTCACTGTAGCCCGAGGACGTGACGCGCGATTACCAGCTTCTGGATCTGCGAAGTCCCCTCGTAGATCTGGGTGATCTTGGCGTCACGGAAGTAGCGCTCGACCTGGTACTCCTTGATGTAGCCGTAGCCGCCGTGCACCTGGATGGCGTCCGTGGTGACCTTCATCGCCATCTCGGAAGCGAAGAGCTTGGCCATCGAGGCCTCGGTGCTGAAGGGCTTCCCGGCGGCCTTCAACGTGGCTGCCCGCCACGTCAGGAGCCGCGCCGCCTCGATCGCCGTTGCCATGTCGGCCAGCATCCACTGGACCATCTGATGCTGGGCGATGGGGACACCAAAGGCCTTGCGCTCTTTGGCGTAGGCCAGGGAGAGCTCGTAGGCCCCAGCCGCGATCCCGAGCGCCTGAGCAGCGATGCCGATGCGTCCCCCGTCGAGAGTGGTCATGGCAATCTTGAACCCCATCCCCTCCTCGCCCAGCCGGTTCTCGACCGGGACCCGGCAGTCCTCGAAGACGAACTCGGCGGTGTCGGAGGCCCGGAGCCCCAGCTTGTCCTCGCACTTGGGGACCAGGAAGCCCGGCGTCTCCTTCTCCACCAAGAAAGCCGAGATCCCGCGGTGCCCCTTGGACCGGTCGGTTTGGCAGAACACCAAGGCCACTTGAGCCTCCCGGCCGTTGGTGACAAAGAGCTTCCGGCCGTTCAGGACATAGTGATCGCCGTCGCGGCGGGCGAGGGTCTGCTGGTTGGTGGCATCCGAGCCCGCCTGAGGTTCCGTCAGCGCGAAACACCCGATCTTCTTGCCGGAGGCGAAGGGCGCGAGAAATTTCTGCTTCTGCTCCTCGGTCCCGAACTTGTAGACCGGGTCGCAGTAGAGGGAGTTGTTGACGGACATGATGACCGCGTGGGAGGCGCACGCTTTGGCTACCTCCTCCATGGCGAGCACGTAGGCCACACTGTCGGCGCCGCTGCCCCCGTAGGCCTCGGGGATGGCGATCCCCATGAGTCCCAGCTCTGCCATGCGTTTGACGGTCTCGTGAGGGAAGCGGCCCTCGCGGTCGAGAGCCTCCGCCACGGGTTTCACCTCCTTTTCGGCAAACTCCCGGGCCAGGGCCTGGATCATCTGCTGCTCGTGAGTCAGCTCAATCTTCATGACGCTAGCTGCCTTGGAGGAGGCGCTTGAACTCCTGGGTGAGGAGCGGGGCGATCTCGAAGAGGTCACCCACGATCCCGTAGTCGGCGATCTTGAAGATGGGTGCCTCCGGATCTTTGTTGACAGCCACGATGATCTTGGACGTCCGCATTCCTGCCAGGTGTTGGATTGCGCCCGAGATTCCAAATCCCATGTAGAGCTTCGGCGAGATGGTGCGGCCGGTCTGACCGATCTGAAAGCGGTGAGGGCGCCAGCCCGCGTCCACCGCGGCGCGCGAGGCGCCGACAGCCGCGCCGATCACCTTGGCCAATTCCTCAAGGATCACAAAATTCTCAGGCCCCTTGAGCCCGCGGCCACCCGACACCACGATGTCGGCCTCCGTCAGCTCGGGAAGGCCTGTGGAGACTTCCTCGCGGCGCTCGACGAGGGTCATCATGGGCTGCGGGATTGTGACGGAAGGACGCTCCACTCGAGGCGCCCTCCCCGGCTGTGGATCCGCCGGCTTGAAGACATTGGGGCGCAGGGTGGCAAGCCATGGGGGCTTGGTCCAGGTAACCTTCGAGAGGAGCTTCCCCGCGTACACCGGGCGGGTGGCGATGAGGGTCCCGTCCTGAAGGGCAAACGCCACCGAGTCGGCCGACAGCCCCACCCCGAGGCGGGCCGCCAGCCGCGCCATCAGCTCCCGTTGGCGGCTCGTCACCGCGCCAAAGATGGCTTTGGGCTCTCCCTTCGCGGCCAGCTCAGCCACCACGGGCGCCCACACCTCGCCCCGATACGGAGTCAGAGCTGGATTTTCGATCAACCAGATCCTCTCGGCTCCCCATTCGGCGAGCTGATTGAGCCCGTCGGCTTCGGCCTTGTCAGTGAGCCACACCGCTTCGGCATGGGCGCCGGACTGTGCCGCGAGCCGGGAGGCCTCCCCAAGCAGTTCGCCGGCAACCTTTTTCGGCCGTCCTGCGCGGTCATCCTCGACAAGGCACCAGATTGCGCCTGCCATTTCATTCGCCCTCAGATAGCCTTGGCGTCCTCGCGGAGGGCTCGGACCAGCTCCTTGACCGCCTCGGCGGGCTCGCCGGGGACGATGCGCCCAGGCGGGCGAGGCGGGAGCATTTCGAGCGTCACCACCGCGAGTTCCCCTCCATCGGCGGCGAGCCCGAGGTCGGCCGCCTTCACGTCTTTTATCTCCTTCTTTTTGGCTCCCATGATGCCCTTCAACGTGGGATACCGCGGCTCGTTCAACCCCTTCTGGGCTGTCAGCACGCACGGGAGCGGCAGGTCGAACACTTCGAGCGCCCCCTCGACCTGACGCCCGATCCGTACGCTCTTCCCGTCGGCAGACACCGCGGCCTCCATGATCCAGGAAGCGCAAGGCCAGCCAAGAAGCTCGGCGACCTGGGCTCCCACTGCGCCCATATCGTCGTCAATGGCCTGGCGACCGGAGAGGACTATGACAGGCGCTTCCTGCTTGATCACCGCCGCGAGAGCCCGCGCTGTGGTCAGCGTGCCCGCGGTCGCCCAGCCGGGATCGTTCAGGTGGACGGCGCGGTCAGCACCCATCGCGAGGCAGCTCCGGAGCGTCTCCTTCACCCGTTCTGGGCCGAGGGAAATCACGACCACCTCTCCCTCGCCACATTTCTCCTTAATCCGCAGGGCCTCCTCTACCGCGAACTCGTCGTAGGGGGAGACAATCCACGTGATGCCTTGGGTGTCGATCGCGCGGGGGTCGGCTCCGACCTTTACCTGGGTCGCGGTGTCCGGCACCTGCTTGACGGGGACGAGAATCTTCATGGCTTTGCGCCGTTGTAGTGGAGATCCCGGGTAATCCGGAAGCGATCGCCTGGGATGTACACGCGGTCGAACACAACCGGGGTGCCGTCGGTCGCCCAGGAGACGCGCTCGGAGCAGAAGGCGGGGGCGCCGGCACGGCAGCCGAGCTCCCGCGCTTCGCGCGCCCTGAGCTTCACAGCCGAGACTTCCTCTCGGGCTCGGGCGATCTCGATGCCGAGCTTGAAGGAGAGGACCTGCCGGAGCGGGGTCACGGCCAAGTCGGCCTTGGCTACCTCCTCGCCGAGGCGTTCAGGCAAGAAGGAGCGCTGGAGGCTCACCGGCCGGCCCGCGACCAGCCGCAGGCGTTCCAGGATAAAGACCCCGTCGCCCGGGGCCAGCCTGAGCCCCAATTGAACGCGGCGGTCACCAGCGGCGAACTGGCTCCGGAGGAACCGCGTCTCCACCGGCTCGCCCTGAGATTTCAGGTCTCCGGCGAAGGTGCGGAACTGCAAGATGTCGTAATCGATGGTGGGCGAAGCAACGAAGGTCCCAAGGCCATGGCGGCGGACGATGAGCCCCTCCCGCTCGAGAAGCTCCAGGCCCTGGCGGAGGGTCATGAGGGTGACTCCGAACTCGCGGGCCAGGG
>CAYFIG010000046.1:1733-10258 GCA_964342905.1 uncultured bacterium | reverse complement strand
GTATCCGGCCATAGAAGGATTTCTGATTTATTTGGATTGCCTAACAAAACCACCCCCTCCCCTTTTTCCTCTCCCCCAGAAAGGGGGAAAGGGGAGGGTGAGGGGGAGCCCCACCGGGCGATGCGGAAGTACATCCTGCGGCGCCTCCTTCTGATGGTCCCCACCCTCCTGGGGGTGGCGGTCCTCATTTTTCTCCTCGTGCGGGTTGTTCCGGGGGACATCGTTGAGATGAGGTACGCGGGGCAGGGGGCGTTTGTGACGAAGGACCTCCTCGAGAAAGAACGGGTCAGGTTGGGCTTGGACAAGCCCCTCTGGCGCCAGTTTCTCGAGTGGATGTGGGGAATCCTCCGCTTCGACTTCGGCAGTTCCATGTGGACCGGTGCCCCCATCACCCATGAGATCGCCATCCGTTTCCAGTTGAGCCTCCAGCTCGCTCTCATGGCGACCACCGTCGCCGTTCTTCTGGCCATCCCCCTAGGCACCCTCGCCGCCCTAAGACAGGACACGTGGGTGGACTACGCCGTCAGAGTCTTCTCGATCGCGGGCTTGGCCACCCCGTCCTTCTGGCTTGGGATCCTCATGATCTTGGCGTTTCTGCTCTTCTTCGCTTGGCTCCCGCCCATGGTCTTCACCCCTCTCTGGAAGAATCCGTGGCAGAATCTCTCCCAGCTAATCTGGCCGGCCCTCGCCGTGGGCTACCGTTACTCTGCCGTTGCCACCCGGATGACGCGGTCGGCCATGCTTGAGGTCCTCCGGGAGGACTACATCCGCACGGCGCGGGCCAAGGGGCTCGTGGAGAAGCTGATCCTCACCCGCCACGCCCTGAAGAACGCCATGCTCCCGGTGTTCACGGTCATCGGGCTGGAGTTCGCGTTTCTCCTGGGCGGGCTGGTGGTCACCGAGCAAGTCTTCAATCTGAACGGGCTCGGCCTGTTGTTCGTCGAGTCCGTCAGCCGTCGGGACTACACGCTGGTTCAGGCCCTCGTCCTGCTGGTGGCCTTCGTGTACGTCTTCGTGAACTTCTTCGTGGACCTCCTCTACGCCTGGCTGGATCCGCGGATCCGATACCAGTAATGGCTCTCAATAAGCCCATCGACGCAGTCGCTAAAGCTCCTCGAAGGCTGGGCCTTCCGCGATGGCTCAGTGTCGTCACCGGATTCACCCGTCGTCGCCCGCTGGGGGCTTCCGGCGCGGCGATCGTTGTCCTCATGAGCCTCTGCGCCATTTCCGCGCCTCTGATCGCGCCGTACGGCCCGCTGGAGACCGACTTTGCCGCCCAGCTAGGTCGTCCCAACGCCGACCACTGGCTGGGGACCGACGCGTTTGGTCGGGACCTCCTCTCCCGGCTCATCTACGGCTCGCGCACGGCCCTCTTGGTGGGCTTCACATCGTCCTTCCTGGGAGCCACGCTAGGGGCCCTCGTCGGGGTGGCCAGCGCCTACTTCGGGGGGCGGATCGACCTCGGGATCCAACGGATCGTGGACATTTTCCTCGCGTTCCCGCTCATCATCCTGGCCCTGACAGTGGTCTCCATCCTCGGCACGGGCGTTGAGAACGTCATTATGGCCATCACGGTGCCCATGATCCCCAACTGTGCCAGAGTCGTCCGATCCAGCGCCCTGGCGGTGAGGGAGATGCCCTACGTTGACGCGGCGCGGGCCGCGGGGTTCGGTCACCGGCGAATCATCTTCCGCCACATGCTCCCCAACGTGATGGCCCCATACCTGATCATGCTCACGGCCTACATGGGGCAGGCGATCCTTCTGGAGGCCTCGCTCTCTTTCCTGGGGCTGGGGGTTCAGGAGCCTACCGCGGCCTGGGGGTTGATGCTCCGAGGCGCAGCAGTAGAGTTTGCCGAAACCGCCCCGTGGATGGCCATTTTCCCCGGCCTGGCGATCAGCCTCGGGGTCTTTGCCTTCAACCTCTTCGGCGACTCACTCCGGGACGCGCTCGACCCCAAGCTCCGGACCCTCTGACTTTTGGATTATCGAAAACTTGACAGGGACCCACCACTAAGTAAAATGAAGTTTGGTTTGTTCAGGAACATAACGCCGGGCAACCGGTAAGTAAGGGAGGCCTCAATGGCGTATATCATCGCCGAGCCGTGCATCAACGTGAAGGACAGAGCGTGCGTCGAGGTTTGCCCGGTTGACTGCATCTACGAAGGCCCGGAGATGCTCTATATCCACCCCGATGAGTGTATCGACTGTGGGGCCTGCGAGCCGGTCTGCCCGGTGAAGGCGATCTTTGTCGAGGATGAAACCCCGGAGCAGTGGAAAAACTTCATCGATATCAATAAGCAGTTCTTTAAAGACAACCCCGGCGTCAAGCCCGCCACAAAGAACTGAGCTGACCCTTCAATTACTCGGGGGCCCGGCAACGGGCCCCTATTTTTGTGCAGTTGTCGCTCCGAGCTGCACACTGGGCTGTGCACGACCGGTGTTCCGTGCGGTGCAATTCCTCGAAATCGCGTGATCCCATCCCTGGCACGGCCATTGCGTTGGAACACATCCGAGGGAATTCACCATGGGGGCGCTCGGGTTTCACGGCGCGGTGTCCGAGTTCAAGCGGGGGCTCATCGAGGCCACCCTCTCGCAGTTCGGCGGGAATCGGAGCCAGACCGCCCGCGCCTTGGGGCTTCAACGCACCTACCTCCTCAGGCTGATCCGAGAGCTGGGCGTGACCGCCCCGCCGGCCCTCGCCCCCGGGCGGAGGCCTGTGCTCTCGATGAGCCCTGCCCTCGAAGACCGGAATCTGATTGACACCCCCACGACTCCCGGAGTGAAATAGATTGAGCTGATCACCCTGGGAGTTTGCTCGTGAGCGATGTCTGGATCGCCGGGGCGGGGATGACCCGCTTCGGCAAGCGTGAGGAGACGCTTCAAGATCTGATGGCCGAGGCCGCGCTGGCGGCCTTAGGGGCGGCGTCTGTCGAGATCCCGGACGCCATCGTGGTGGCGACCATGAACCCCGAGGAGTTCGTGGGGGAGGGGAACTTTGCGTCCCACATCGCCACCTACCTCGGGTTCTCCCACGTCCCGGCGCTCCGGGTCGAGACTGCCACCTCCTCGGGCGCCGCGGCCCTCTTTGCGGGCTTCGCCGCCGTTGCCGCCGGCCTCCAGCGCTCGGTGCTCGTGGTTGGCGGCGAGAAGATGACCCACCTCTCTACCCCCCGCGTTTCGGAGCTGATTAGCCGCTCCATTGATCCCCACGAGCGATCCTACGGGGCCACCATGCCCGCGCTGGCTGGCTTGGTGACCCGGGTTCTCATGGCCAAGCTCGGGGTGAGTCTTCGGGAGATCTCCCAGGTTGCCGTGAAGAACCACGCCAACGCACTGCTCAACCCGTTCGCGCATTTTCAAAAACGCGTCACCCTCGACGACGTCCTGGAGAGCCGGGTGGTGGCGGATCCGCTCCGGCTCCTTCACTGCTGTCCGATCTCTGACGGCGCGGCCGCGCTCCTGCTTACCGCTGAGCGGACCGGAATCAGGATTGCCGGAATCGGTCAAGGGGCGGACTACCTGGCCGTTCGGTACCGTGACAGCCTCACCAGCTTTAGGGCTACCCAGGCGGCGGCCGAGGCCGCGTATCGCATGGCGGGTTTTGGGCCCGAGCGCGTGGAGGTGGCGGAGGTCCACGATGCCTTCGCCCCCTTCGAGCTGTTCGCCCTGGAGGATCTCGGGTTGCTCCCACCGGGAAAGGCAGTCCGAGCCACCATGAGCGGAGAGACTGCCCTTGACGGCCGGCTCCCGGTGAACCCCTCTGGAGGACTCAAGGCGCGCGGCCATGCGCTGGCCGCCACCGGACTCGCCCAACTGGTGGAGTTGGTCTGGCAGCTCACGGGCTCGGCCACGGGGCGGCAAGTTGAGGCCCGCGTGGCGCTGGCTCACTCCATCGGTGGCCTGGCTACCAACAACTGGGTCACGCTGTTGGAGCGTGTCACATGACCGAGGTCTGGGTCCTGTGATGGATACGGTTCAGGGATCCCGGTGTCCCCGGTGCTTCCGGGTGGTGGCTCCGCCGACGCGGTTCTGCCCGGACCACCCCGTGGCCATGGAGCGGGTGGAGCTCCAGGGCTACGGCGATGTGATCTCGTTCACCACGCTCCACTCGCCGCCCGAGGGGTTCCGCTCCCCGCTTCACATCGCGCTGGTGGAGCTGCCCGACGGCGCCAGCATCTTCTGCCACGGGACCGAGACCAGGAGGCTCAGAGTCGGCCGGCGGGTGGCCGTGGAGGCGGTGGATCAGGTCTTTTACTTCTCCCACCTGGGGCTCGCCGACCGGGCGCGCCTTTTCTGGCGCCGCGCAGGGGACCGGAGCGAGCGGGTCACGGCCATCGCCAAGAGCGTGGTGAAGCGCCTCTTCACGGGAGGCAGCCATCAAGGGTCGAGCGAGCCGTAAACGGGGAGGCATGAAGGGAGTGCGCGCCAGCCGGCCGGGTCGTTCCGGGCGGGCACCCACACCGAAGGTGCGGGCGCGCCGTGAGCGTGGAGGCGGGCGCGCGCCGCTGGCGGGGGTTCGCGTGCTGGACCTCACCCGGGTACTGGCTGGCCCGTTCTGCTCAATGATGCTCGGCGACATGGGGGCCGAGGTCATCAAGGTGGAGGAACCCGGCAAGGGCGACGACACCCGCACCTGGCCTCCGTTCCATGGTGGCGAAGCCACCTACTTCCTCTCGGTCAATCGGAACAAGAAAAGCCTCACCCTGAACCTCAAAGCCCCTGAAGGCCAACGGATTCTCAGACGCCTCATCGCCCGATCGGATGTCCTCCTTGAAAACTTCAGGCCTGGCACCATGGAGCGGCTCGGGTTTGGCTACGAGGCGCTGAAGGCCGCCAATCCCCGGCTCGTCTACTGCTCGATCTCTGGCTTCGGCGAGTCCGGGCCGGAGTCCGGCCGTCCGGGCTACGACCTCATCGTCCAGGGCGAGTCCGGCCTCATGGATCTCACCGGCTTCCCCGACGGCCCGCCAGTAAAGGTAGGGACCTCCATCGCCGACCTGGTGGCGGGGCTCATGGCGGCTCACGGCGTAGCGCTCGCGCTGCTCGCGCGCGAGCGGACGGGCCACGGCCAGAAGGTGGAGATCGCTATGCTGGATGTCATGGCCTCGCTCCTGACCTACCAGGCCGGCATCTACTTCGCGACAGGCCAGCGCCCCACCCGGCGCGGTAACCAGCACCCTTCCATCGTGCCCTACGAGGTCTTCAAGGCCGCTGATGCCTACCTCACCGTTGGCGTGGCCAACAATTCACTCTGGGAACGCTTCTGCCAGGCTCTGGGCCACCCCGAGCTGGCGAAGGACCCGCGCTTTGAGACCGAGGCCCAACGGGTCGCCAACCGCGAGGCGCTGATTCCTCTCCTGAACGGAATCCTCGGCGAGCGGCCTGCCGCGGAATGGCTCGAACGCCTGGATAAGGCCGGAGTCCCGGCTGGCAGGATCAAGACGGTGGCTGAGGTATGCGAGAGCCCCCACCTCAAGGAGCGGGGGATGATCGTGTCGCTGCCTCACCCGAAAGCCGGGACGGTCACGGTCTTCGGGGTTCCGATTCGATTGTGGGCCACGCCCGGAGCCGTGACCGAGCCGCCGCCCCTCCTGGGCCAGCACACCGAGGAGATCCTGACCCGGCTCCTCAAGATGGGCCGGGCCCAGGTGGCCCGGCTCCGCGCGGCAGGGGTCGTCTAGCTCTCAGGTCGCCCGGAACTCCTGTCAATAAATCCCCCTTGCTTGACACGGCGGACACCTCTCCCCCATCATGGCGCTTACCCTTTCAAGGCGGGAGGATGCTATGAAGCGGCTCATCAAGATCTACGACACCACGCTCCGGGATGGCACCCAGGGGGAAGGCGTGGCCTTTTCCATGGAGGACAAGGTCAGGATCGCCCAGCGGCTTGATGCGTTGGGCATCCATTACATCGAGGGGGGGTGGCCCGGGTCCAATCCCAAGGATATGCGGTTCTTCCGCCGCATCCAGGACGTCCCGCTCAAGCAGGCCAAGCTCGCGGCGTTTGGCGCCACCCGGCGCGCCGGGGTGACGGCCGAGCAGGACGCCAACCTTCAAGCTCTGGTGGAAGCCCGGACCCCGGTGGCCACGATCTTCGGCAAGTCGTGGGACTTCCACGTCACCCACGCGCTCCAGACGACGCTGCCCGAGAACCTAGCAATGATCGCCGACTCGGTGGCGTTCCTCCGCCGCCACTTCGAGGAGGTCATCTACGACGCCGAGCATTTTTTCGACGGCTTCCGAGCCAACCCGGAGTACGCGCTACAGACGTTAAAAGCCGCCGAAGAGGCCAGGGCACACTGCCTGGTCCTCTGCGACACAAACGGCGGTACCCTTCCCCACGACCTGGTGGAGATCATCCGTGAGGTGAAGACGCACGTGACCGCCCCGCTGGGGATCCATGTTCACAACGATGCGGAGTGCGCCGTGGCCAACTCCCTCGCCGCGGTCACTGAGGGCGTCAACCATATGCAGGGCACGATCAACGGCTTCGGCGAGCGCTGCGGCAACGCCAACCTGGTCTCCATCATTCCGAACCTGATGCTGAAGATGAAGCTGGCGTGCCTGCCGGAGGGGAGTCTTCGGGAGCTCCGCGACGTCTCGCGCTTCGTCTCGGAGCTGGCCAACCGCCAACCCTGGCAGCACCAGCCCTATGTGGGTGATTCGGCCTTTGCCCACAAGGCCGGGATGCACGTCTCCGCGGTCTTCAAGCATCCGGAGACTTACGAGCACGTCAATCCGGAGCTCGTGGGCAATCACCGGCGGGTCCTGGTGTCCGAGCTGGCTGGCAAGTCCAACATCCTTTGGAAAGCCCGGGAGTACGGGATCGACCTCGACAAGGACACTCCGGAGACCCGCCGCATTCTCGACACCCTCAAGCAGCTGGAGGACGAGGGCTACCAGTTCGAGGGGGCCGAGGCCTCCTTCGAGCTTCTCATGGAGCGAGCCCTTGGCCATCACCGGCCCTACTTCGATCTCGAGGGGTTCCGCGTCGTGGTGGAGAAGCGGGGCGAGGAGACACCCCAGGCCGAGGCCACGGTGAAGCTCAAGGTGAAGGGGATTGCTGAGCACACGGCGGCGGAAGGAAACGGCCCTGTCAATGCGCTGGATCACGCCCTCCGCAAGGCCCTGGAGGAGTTCTACCCGAACCTCAAGACGATGCAGCTTCGGGACTACAAGGTCCGGATCCTCGATGAGAGCTTGGGCACCGGCGCCACGACTCGGGTGCTCATCACCTCCGGCGACGAGGAGGAGACCTGGGGGACCGTCGGCGTCTCCCAGAACATCATCGAGGCCTCCTGGCAGGCGCTGGTGGACTCCGTCGAGTATAAGCTGAGACGGGACGAGCGCCAGGGCCGCCGGTAGGTACCGGGGCAGAGTCGAGGCGTCAGGAGCCCCTCTTCTGGTTTCGTGAGGGCGGTACGCGTTTAGTTGGGCGGACGTATCTCCAGGTCTTTGCAAATCTTTCTGGCAAGGACATCTAGAATCTCGGTATGCCTGGGGACTGTCGATGTTTTTCGGTTGGACGGATTATAGTAAACGGTGTGCTTCTTACCCTCACGGAGGAACACACAGCCGTTTTCTTCCAAATGGCGGAGTAGTTCCCGCCGCTTCACGAGATGCTAACTTTGATCTCCTCGCGGATGACGTGCTTGCCAGCTAGTTCCTTCTCAGCCAGCTCCCGATTCGACAGTAAAATCAATTCGATCGCCTCACGAAGATTTTCACGAGCTTCCTCAAGGGTTTTGCCTTGGGTGTTTGCGCCAGGTAACTCCTCGACGTAGCCAACATACCAGTCTCCGACCTTTTCAAATACCCCAGTAAAGGTGCTTTCCATTGCCCGACCCCCCTTTAGGACTTCACCCTAGTTTCACATGACGGGCTGGAAGTCCGCAACAATTGACGCCGAGCTCATTGCGTCCGATAGTGCGGCGTTGTCATGGGTGTCTCCGTTCGTGGGCACTTTGCCAGATGTTCTGGCAGCGCGTTTCCTTGACGAGGCACGCCAGCACGAGCGCGGCCAGCGCCGCGACCAGGCACGCGGCGAACGCCGCCCGGTACGCTAAAGCCGGGTAGACCCGCGCGCCGCCCACGATCAGCCCCTCCCACCACCGGTCCAGGATCGCGCCGGTGAGCCACTGCATCAGGGCGAAGCCGAGGAAGACGGGCATGTTGCAGAAGCCGATGGCGATCCCGACATGCTCCGGGTTGTTCACCTCTCTGACGCACGACCAGACCACCACCAGGCCGCACGAGGCGAACCCCATCAGGAAGAAGAAGGGCCCCAGGAGCGCCACCGGGAGGCGCATGTCGCCGGGCAGGACCAGAAACACCCAGCACGCGGCGTAGATGGCGGCGAAGGCGACAAACGGGAGCCGGCGTAGCCTGAGCCACCGATCGGAGAGCCACCCCACGAGCGGAGCCCCGACTACAATCCCGAGAGCGAGGAGCGAGGCGTAGTTGGCGGCCTCGACCCGCGGGAGACCTCCCTCAAGCACGCCGTGCTGGGGGCGGAGCCGTGGA
>CAYFIG010000046.1:0-1723 GCA_964342905.1 uncultured bacterium | reverse complement strand
GACTCGGGGAAGGCCGTACACCTGGTTGAGGTAGGGAACTCCCCAGAGGCCGAGGAAGGCGATCAGGCTTGCGTAAACGCCGGTGGTCGCGAGCACCGGCGGCCAAGTCCACCGGTTGCCCAGCACCGCAGGAACTCCTCTCAGCACCTCGCCGAAGGAGGGCGCGGGTCCCGCGGCCCGACCCGGGTTCACCGGAGCCAGGCCCATAGTCTCTGGCCGGTCTCTCACGAAGAGGAGCGCGGCGAACCCGAGGAGCAGCGTCACCGCGCCGATCATTATGAAGCTCTGGCGCCAGCCGATGGCCTCCACCAGCAGGGCGAGTGGCGCCGAGGCCACGAGGGCCCCCACGTTCCCCACGGTCTGGCCCCACCCCGAGATCGTCGCAAACTCGTCCGGGCGGAACCACTCGGCGGCCAGGCGCAGGAAGGAGATCAGGATCACCGAGGCGCCAAGCCCCACCAGGAGCCTGCCCGCATAGGCGGCGCCGAAGACCGGCGCCAGGCCGAAGAGCCCGGCCCCGATCCCCATCGTGGCGGCCCCGAGCGTGAGCGTCCAGCGCGGGCCCAGCGTGTCGGCGAGGCTCCCCGCGGGGAGCGCCATCAGGACGAAGACGTAGGGGTAGATGGCGGCAAGGTTGCCGAGGGCCGCCGCGGTGATCGAA
The DNA here is from genome assembly GCA_964342905.1 of uncultured bacterium. Taxonomy (GTDB): domain Bacteria; phylum Methylomirabilota; class Methylomirabilia; order Rokubacteriales; family CSP1-6; genus CAYFIG01. Next base: position 1,062 of record CAYFIG010000046.1, on the reverse strand, counting down.
AACGTGCGCATCAAGTCGGCGGCGACCACGGCGGGGGCGATTCGGTGGAAGTAGGAGAAGAAATAGATCGCCGCCGGGACGACGAGGATCAGCCAGCGCAGCCTTCGCGTACGCCTGAGATCCTCTGGGGGCTCAGGCATCGGCCCTGAAGCGCTGGCGCAACCAGTTAATGATCTCCTCAGTAGAGGAGTCCACGCCCCAGAGCTCCGCCACGCCCAGAGCCTTGAGCTGCTCCATCTCCTTCGGGAGCATGGTGCCGCCGCCGATCACGGTGATGTGGTCTGCCCCCTGCTGCCGAAGCAGCTCCAGGATCCGCGGGAACACCAGCATGTGGGTCCCGGAGAGGATGCTGAGCCCGATCACGTCCACATCTTCCTGGATCGCGGTAGCCGCGATTTGCTCCGGGGTCTGGTGGAGGCCGGTGTAGATCACTTCGAAACCGGCGTCGCGGAGCGCCCGCGCCACCACCTTGGCCCCGCGGTCATGGCCATCCAACCCGGGCTTGGCCACGAGCACCCGAATCTTACGCTGAGTCACTTGCTACAGTCCTTTGGACTGGCGCCACGCTCGGATCTGGTCGCCATGCTCCTTATAGTGGTGGGCGGTGATCTGGTTCACGAGCGTGTGGGCGGTCTTACCGGGGACGAAGCGTTCTTCCGGCAACTTGGCCGCCTGGGCCAGGAAGTATTCGTGCGAGGCATCCAGCTCCTTGAGGGCCTCGGACGCCGTCGTGTTTTTCTTGGCGGCGGCGAACCTGGCGTTCCACGAATCCACGTCGTTGTAGTTCGTCCCCTCGGAAAAGGGCTTCTCGCCCCGCGCCATCCGCTCGAGCGCCGGACCCAGCTCGCGCTGCCAGCCCGAGATGTGGGCTAGGATCTCCTTGGTACTCCAGGTGCCGAGCCAGACCTCGGTGAGCTGGCGTTCGTCGAGCCCCCGGATGGCAGCTTTGAAGGCCTTGAACTCCTCCTGCGCCTGCCTGAGCAACTCGTCTTTCGCTGACATCACTGTCCTCCTTGGCTCGCAGGTCCTGTCGCGGCACGCAGCCCCACGGTGCTCGCTCCC
>CAYFIG010000045.1:0-10259 GCA_964342905.1 uncultured bacterium | reverse complement strand
GCCTCCGCGGAGAAACGACTGATATACTGTGAAATCGCAAGGGATTTCCGGATGCTTTTGTTCCCGATGAGGGTGACCGACGCCTCGGGGAAGGTCGGTCCTGATCGGATCGGCCGCAACCGAGGCGTCAGCATTTTTTTGCGGGATCAATGATGGATCCCGTGGCGGAGTTTCTCGGGGCCCTCCAGCTGGAGCGGGGGGCCTCCCCCAACACGCTTTCTGCCTACCGCCGGGATCTGGCTGACTTTCAGCGCTTCCTCCGCGACCATCGACGGGCCATGCGCCAGGTCGGGAGCTCGGAGATCTCCCAGTACCTGTTGAGACTCAACCGAGAGGGACTCGGTCCGCGCAGCGTTGCCCGGCACCTGTCGGCGGTCCGCGGGCTCTATCGCTTCCTTCTCCGTGAGGGCTGGCTCCGCCGAGACCCCACCGAACAGCTGGAAACGCCCCGGCTCCCCCAGCGATTGCCGCGGACGCTCTCGTTGGAGGAAGTCGCGGCTCTCATCGAGTCTGCCGAACCCGACAGTCCGGCGGGTCTGAGGGACCGGGCGCTGTTGGAGCTTCTCTACGCCACCGGTATGCGCGCCTCCGAGTGCAACGCGCTCAGGATCGAGGATGTCAACCTCTTAGCCGGCTACGTGGTCGTGACGGGGAAGGGGAGCCGCCAACGGCTGGTCCCGGTGGGAGCCCAAGCGCTTCACTGGATCCGGCGCTACCTGAAGGAAGCGCGTCCGGCGATGGTGAAGCGGAGAAACCCAGGCACCCTCTTCGTCAACCGGCGCGGCGGCCCGCTTTCCCGACAAGGAGTCTGGGGGATCATCAAGAAAGCTGCGCGCCGTGCCGGAGTGAGACGTGTCGTATCCCCCCACACGCTCCGCCACTCCTTTGCCAGTCACCTTCTCGAACGGGGGGCGGACCTCCGGTCTGTCCAGACCATGCTGGGGCACGCGGATATCTCGACGACCCAGATCTATACGCACCTCTCGTCCCGTGCGGTGCGAGAGATGTATATGCGGTTCCACCCGAGGGCCCATGTCTAAGGTGGGACGCGCGCAGCTCCGCCGGTCACAGTACCCGCAGGTGGAGCCCGGGGCCCGGGAGCTCGCGCATGCCGCCGTGGCCATCTGTCCCGCCCAGGCCACCGTGGCCCAGGCTCTGCGCGTGCTCGAGCGGCGTCAGGCCCGGTTCCTGGCGGTGAAGGCGAAGGGCAGGATCGGAGCGGTGCGACCCGAAGATCTGCGTCGCGCTCAGGCTTTTGGTCTCAGCCGCCTGGCAGTGGGAGAGCTGGCCTGGTGGTCGGTGCCGACGGTGAGCGGGGAGACCACTGAAGTGCGCGTGCGTCGGCTCCTGCTGGCTGGGGCACCCCTGGTGTTCGTCAAGGAGCATGGTGAAGCCGTGGCAGCCGTGGCGCCTCTTCGGAGCGCGCGTCCTCCCGTGTCTCTCGCCAGACGACTCGAGCGCCAGCTCACGGGAGATACCCTGAACCTCCTGCGTACTGTGAGTGGGCTGGCCGAGTCGTTGGGGGTCCGAGCGTACGTCGCCGGCGGCTTTGTCCGCGACCTGCTCCGGGCGGCACCGACTCAGGATGTGGACCTCGTGGTGGAGGGAAACGGGCTGGCCCTGGCCCGTCGGCTCTGTCGCCAGCTCGGTGGAAACTTGGTCGTCCACCTGGCCTTCGGCAGTGCGTCCATCGAAGGCTGGACGGGCGGTCGGGTGGACATTGCCACGGCGCGACGGGAGCGCTACTCCCGGCCTGGCGCCCTGCCGACCGTGACCCCCGCGCCAATCCACGAGGACCTCGCCCGGCGCGACTTCACCGTCAACGCCATGGCCGTTCTCCTCACCGGGCCGACGTTCGGTCAGCTCCTTGATCCCTTCGGCGGCCAGCGGGATCTGAGGATCCGGCGGATCCAAACCCTGCACCCACTGTCGTTCGTGGAGGACCCCACGCGGATCTTTCGCGCGGCTCGCTACGCGACTCGACTTGGGCTTGCCCTCGACCGCTCGACTCGCCGGAGCCTGTCAGTCGCGTTGGGTCTCGCACCCTACCCCGCCCTGTCGGGGCAACGGCTCCTGGCCGAGCTCGAGCTGATTCTGAACGAGCCCGGCTGGGAGCGAAGCCTGCTGACCCTGGGGCGGCTCGGCGCCTTCCGGCTCCTGGACCGCTCTTACCGCTTCTCCCAAACGGCTGCCGGACGCCTCCACGATCTCGTGGAGTTGCTCCAGTGGGGACGCGAGGCCGGAGTTGTTCTGGATCAGCTGGAATTGATCCTGTTGAGCCTCGTGGGGCACCTCCCGTTCCAGCTGGCCGAGCGATGTCTCCGGCGACTCGCGCTTTCTGGAGAGCCGCTGGCCCGTCTCCTGGCGGCCTTGAATGAGGGTCCCTCGGTGGCCCGGAGGCTCGAAGACCAAGCGGGGGCTCCAGCCAGTCAGCGGGCCGCGGTTCTGCGGGACCGGACCGCCGAGACGCTAGGCTTTGCCTGGCTCGTGGGGTCGAAGAGGGCGCGACATCAGGTCCAGTGGTTCTTGGACGAAGGCCGGGGAGTTCACCCCCTCTTAAGGGGGGAGGATCTCCTGGCTCTGGGAGTCTCCAAGGGGCCAGCCATGTCCCGGTTCCTCCACTGGCTCAGGGACCGCCGGCTGGATGGGCATGTCTCGTCACGGGAGGACGAGGTCCGGCTGGTCCGGAAGTGGATGGAAGGCCGAAGCAACGTATTTGGGGACACTTGAGGAGGAATGACGTGGCGATCAAGTTCATCTTTGTGACGGGCGGCGTGGTCTCCTCGCTCGGAAAGGGCCTGGCGGCCGCCTCCATCGGGTCGCTTCTGGAAGCGCGCGGCTTCCGCGTCGCGCTCCAGAAGATGGATCCCTACCTCAACGTGGATGCCGGGACCATGAGTCCCTACCAGCACGGCGAGGTGTACGTGACCGATGACGGCGGGGAGACCGACCTCGACCTCGGGCACTACGAGCGGTTCACCAGCGTCCGTGTGACCCGGGATCACAACGTGACGACCGGGAAGGTGTACGATGCGGTCATCCGAAAGGAACGGCGGGGGGACTACCTGGGCCACACGGTCCAGGTGATCCCGCACATCACGGACGAGATCAAGGCGTCGATCCACAGGGTCGCCAGCGGGGTGGATGTCGTCATCGTGGAGGTCGGCGGGACCGTGGGAGACATCGAGGGACTGCCGTTCCTGGAGGCTGTCCGCCAGTTCAAAAAAGATGTGGGGAAGGACAACGTCCTCTACGTGCACCTGACCCTTGTCCCGTTCATCCAGGCGGCCTCGGAGCTCAAGACCAAGGCTACCCAGCACTCGGTGAAGGAGCTTCGTGCCATCGGGATCCAGCCGGACATCCTGCTCTGCCGGACTGACCGCTACCTCCCGCCAGGGATCAAGTCGAAGATCGCGCACTTCTGCGATGTAGAGGAAGAGGCGGTGATTACGGCCAAGGATGTGGAAACCGTGTACGAAGTCCCGCTGGTCTTCCACCGTGAGGGGCTGGACGCCATCGTCGTCAGGCTCCTCGGCCTCCTGAACCGGCCCATCGACCTCTCCCGCTGGGAAACCATCGTACGGAAGATCGAGCACCCGAGTCGTGAGACCCGCATCGCGGTTGTCGGCAAGTATATCGAGTTGAAGGACTCCTACAAGAGCCTGGCCGAGGCCATCACCCACGGTGGGATCGCCAACGAGGCGCGGGTGAATGTGGCCTGGGTGGATGCCGAGCACGTAGAGCGCGACGGCCCGGCTGCCCATTTCTCGAACGTGCATGGGATCCTGGTTCCCGGAGGCTTCGGGGACCGCGGGATCGAAGGGAAGATCCAGGCGATCCAGTACGCGCGCGAGCGCGCCATTCCGTTTTTCGGGATCTGCCTGGGAATGCAATGCGCGGTGATCGAGTTTGCGCGCCACGTCTGCGGGTTGGCCGGGGCCAACTCCGCTGAGTTCGTCCCCCAGGCCCCCCACCGGGTGATCGATCTCCTGCCGGAGCAGCGCGGCCTCACGGCCAAAGGCGGAACCATGCGGCTGGGGCTCTACCCCATCGTGCTTGCTGAGGGGAGCGCCGCCTCCAAGGCCTACGGCCAGGGGATCATCCAGGAGCGGCACCGCCACCGCTACGAGGTGAACAACGACTACCTCAAGGATCTTGAAAAGAACGGGCTCCGCGTGTCAGGCCTCTGGGCCGAAAAGCAGCTGGTGGAGATCATCGAGCTACCGGATCATCCGTGGTTTGTCGCCGGCCAGTTCCATCCGGAGTTGCGGTCTCGCCCCTGGGATCCCCATCCGCTCTTCGCCGCCTTTATCCGGGCCGCCCTCGAGCACGGGAAGGTTCAATGACGCGCGAGGTGGTGGTTGGTCCGGTGCGCATCGGCGGCGGCCACCCGCTGATGCTGATCGGCGGCCCGTGCGCCATCGAGGATGAGGCCCACGCTCTCATGCTGGCCGAGCGTCTCCGCCGGATCACCGAGGCAGCCCGCATCCCGTTCATCTACAAGTCGTCTTACGACAAGGCCAACCGCTCCTCCATCACAGCCTACAGGGGCCCGGGGCTGAAGGAAGGTCTCCGAATCCTCAAGAAGGTGAAAGCGGAAGTAGGGGTGCCCGTGCTCTCCGACGTCCACGATGTCTCCGAAGTGGAGCCTGCCGCGGAGGTGCTGGACGTGCTCCAAGTCCCGGCCTTCCTCTGCCGGCAGACCGACTTGGTGGTGGCCTGTGGCCGGACCGGAAAACCGGTGAATGTCAAGAAGGGGCAATTCCTCGCCCCGCGGGACATGCTGAACGTGGTGGGGAAAATCCGCTCGACCGGCAATGACCGCATTCTCCTCACCGAGCGCGGAACCACCTTCGGCTATAATAATCTGGTCGTAGATTTCCGCGCCTTTCATGATCTGCGCGAGATTGGGTACCCGGTGATTTTCGACGCGACCCACTCGGTCCAGCTCCCCGGCGGGCAGGGGGACCGGTCAGGCGGGGAGCGGAAGTACGTCCCCGCCCTGGCCCGCGCCGCGGTGGCCTTCGGAGTTGATGCACTCTTCATGGAGATTCACGAAGACCCGGACCGCAGTCTTCCCGACGGGCGTCCGCTCTCGGACGGTCCCAACATGCTCCGGCTCGACGACCTCCCCCGGCTTCTCACCGAGATCCGGGCTATCGAATCCGGGCTCAGGGGGAAGCGATGAACGATCCTCTCCTGAAGCTGGCGGAGCGGGTGCTCCGCATCGAGGCGGAGGGGATCCTCGGGCTCGTTCCGCGGCTTGATGAGCGCTTCCTGCGGGCTCTGGAGATCCTCCGCGACTGCAGGGGGCGGGTCGTTGTCACAGGGATCGGGAAGTCCGGCATCGCCGGACGCAAGGTGGCCGCGACACTCGCCAGCGTGGGCACCCCAGCCTTGTTCCTGCATTCGGCCGAGGGCATGCACGGGGACATCGGCATGGTGGCTCGCGGCGACGTCATGCTGGCCATCTCTAACAGCGGGGAGACCGAGGAGATCCTCACGCTGCTGCCGGCGATCAAGCGGCTGGGCGTCCCCCTCGTCGTGCTCACCGGAAACCCGAACTCGACCCTCGCGCGCAACGGCGATGTGGTGCTTGACGTGAGCGTAGGGGTAGAGGCATGCCCGATGAATCTGGTCCCGACCTCGAGCACCATCGCTGCCCTGGCGATGGGAGATGCGCTGGCGGTGGCGCTCTTGGAGCTCCGGGGCGTGGAGCCCGAGGATTTCGCAGTTGTCCATCCCGGTGGCAACCTCGGGCGCCGGTTTCTCAAAGTCGAGGATCTGATGCACGTGGGCGAGGCAGTTCCCATTGTCAGCGAGGAAACTCCCATGGCGGACGCGATCCTCGAGATGACGGGGAAGCGCCTCGGCGCCACCACCGTGGTGGACGCTGACGGCCGGCTGAGCGGCATCATCACCGACGGCGATCTCCGCCGGGCCCTTCAGAAAGATCGGCAGGTGTTCCGGAAGGTGGCCCGGGAGGTGATGTCGCTCGACCCCAAGACCATCGGGCGGAGCGAGCTGGCGACCAAAGCGCTTGAGGTCATGGAGCGTCACGCCATCACCCAGCTCATCGTGGTGGATGACCGCCGGCCAGCGGGGATCATCCACCTCCACGACATCCTCCGGGCGAAGATCGTGTGACCGCTCGGCGCGCTTCTCGCCGGATTCGGACTTTCGCGCGGCGAGCGCGGGCGATCCGCCTCCTGGTTCTCGACGTGGACGGGGTTCTCACCGACGGACGGCTCCACTACGGCCCCCGCGGCGAGGAGTGGAAGGTCTTCCACGTCCAGGACGGCTTCGCCCTAGCGGGCGCCCAGCGAGCCGGGCTTCAGGTCGCGGTCCTCTCCGCGCGCGTTTCCGTGGCTGTTTCCCAGCGGATGACCGACCTGGGGGTGCGCGAAGTCCACCAAGGCGTCGCGAACAAAGCGGAGTTCTTCGCCAAGCTCATCCGGCGGCTTGGCCTCACGCCAGCCCAGGTGGCCTACATGGGGGACGACCTGCCCGATTTGCCACTGCTGGCAGCCGCGGGGTTGGCGCTGGCGCCTGCCGACGCGGCTCTCGAGGTCAGGGAGATCGCCCACTGGGTGGCTCGGCGCTCGGGAGGTGCCGGCGCCGTTCGAGAGGCTGTCGAGGCGATCCTCCGGGCTCGGGCCGCATGGCCCCCGCCGGGTGTCTAAAAAGCTTTTTCTCGTCTTTACTCCGCACTCAGGGCTATGCTAACCTGGTATTAAAATTGCATGCAGAAGCTATCTGTCGGCATCTTGGTTCTCGTTGCGATGTTCGTCCTGGTGATCGCTGGCATGCTGATTGTGCGCGGCCGGAACGTCAGGACCGACCCCGCTGACCTTCCTCCCTCAAAAGCTGATTACCGGATCAAGGCGGTGCACCTTCAGGAGAAGAGCGAGAAAGTCCTCTGGACGCTCGATGCTGACCAGGCCGAGATCTTCGAGCGGGAAGGAAGAACTGTATTGCGACGCATCACCATCGCGATCCAGCAACCAGACCGCACGTGGACCGTTACCGGGGAGGAAGGACACCTCGTGGACGCGACCAAGGATGTGACGATCCGGAAGAACGTGGTGCTGGTCTCAAGCGATGGGACTAGGCTCGAGACTGATCACCTGCGCTGGCAGGCGAAGGAAAAGAGGATGTGGACCGATGCTCCCGTCACCCTGTACCGGAACGGAGCAGTGGTCACCGGGCAGGGGCTCGAAAGTCGGCTGGCGGAGGAGTGGACCACTGTAAAGGGACGGGTCCGCGCAATTTTCACCCGGGCGCGTTCGGGTTCGTTCCCGTCGCCCGTCACCGGTCTCGGGGAAGCGCGATGAATAGGCTCTGCTGCCGTGCCCTCCTCCTCGGGTTCCCCGCGGTGTGGCTGGCCCTGCTGCCGACTCTCGCGGCCGCCCAGGTCGGTGCCAAGCCGCGGAAGCCAGCCCCGCCTGTCGAGATGAAACCTGCCCCGCCGCGAGCCAAGCCCCATGCGGTTGGACCGTCCTCGCTCACACCGAGAGAGGACGAGAAGAATCAGCCCGTGGTGGTCGATGCTGACCGGATGGAGAGCCTGAAGAAGGAAGGACTGGTGGTCTTCACCGGCAACGTCGTCGCCCGCCAGAGCAGATCGGTCCACTACGCGGATCGCATGGAGGTGTACCTGGACGAGCGGGGAGAGCGGGTACTCCGCACGGTCTCCACGGGAAACGTCCGGGTGGTCACCGAGGACTGCCGGATCGGGACAGCCCAGCGGGGCGAGTATGACGACCTCGAGCAGCGCGTGGTGCTGATCGGCAACGCCCGAGTCTGGCAGGATGATGCCGTGGTCACTGGGGACCGGATCACCATCTTCCTCGCTGAGGACCGGAGTATCGTCCAGGGAGGAAAGCAAGAGCGGGTGAAGGCGATCTTCTACCCGAAGTCGGAGGAAGCGAAAAAGCAAGTCACGAACGTGAGCGCCGCTGCGTGCCGATAGCCCGCCAATGGAAGGACTTGTCGTCCAGGAGCTCTCCAAGTGGTTCCGCGACCGCAAGGTGGTGGACAACGTCAGTCTCGATATCCAGCGCGGCGAGATCGTGGGGCTCCTCGGGCCCAATGGAGCGGGGAAGACCACCTCCTTTCACATGATCGTGGGACACCTCCGGCCGGACGGTGGGCGCATTTTCCTCGAGGGCAAAGAGATCACGGACCTGCCCATGTACAGGCGCTGTCGCCTTGGGCTTGGCTACCTTCCCCAGGAGTCGTCGGTCTTTCGAAAGCTCACCGTCGAGGAGAATTTGTTGGCGATTCTGGAGACCTTAGACCTCTCCCGGTCGGAGCGAACAAACCGGCTGCGCCAACTGTTGGCGGAGCTGAACCTGACCCCGCTCGCGCGCTATCCGGCCTCGACCCTCTCGGGAGGGGAGCGCCGACGCTTGGAGATCACCCGTGCCCTGGTCACCTCCCCCCGCTACCTGCTTCTTGACGAGCCGTTCACCGGCATCGATCCGATTGCGGTAGGGGAGATCCAAGAGATCGTGGCAGGTCTCAAGAACCGAGGAATCGGCATCCTCATCACGGATCACAACGTGCGAGAGACACTCGCCATTACCGATCGTGCCTATATCGTCTACGGCGGCAAGGTTCTCGTCTCCGGCACTGCCGTGGAGCTCGCCCAGGACCCCGCCGCACGGGAACTCTACCTCGGCGAGCGATTCTCGCTCTAGCCCCCAGACGGCTGACGATGGCGATCGGACCCCGGTTGTCTCTGCGGCAGACCCAGCGGGTGGTGATGACCCCGCTGCTCCAGCAGGCGATCCAGCTCCTTCAGCTCTCGACCCTTGAGTTGCAGGAGGTGATTCAGAAAGAGCTTCTGGAGAACCCGTTGCTCGAAGAGACGCCCGAGGAGCAGACCGAGCCTCAAGAGGGTCTCACCTCGGAGGCGGTAGTTCCGCGCGACCCCCCGCCCGCCGCGGGCGCTTCGCTGGACGGGGACCGGGCCGAGGAGCTTCCCTTCGACTTGACGGCGGTCCTGTTCGACACCTACGACGAGCCGACCCTCGTGGAGCAGGAGGAACGGGACGACTTCCATTTTGAGAACCTGGTTCGCTCCACCTCCACGCTGGGCGACCACCTCGAGGTGCAGCTCGGGCTCGCCACCGACGACCCCCAGCTTCGCGCTGCGGGCCGGGCCATCATCGGCAACCTGGACGACGATGGCTACCTCCGGGCTGAGTTTGGCGAGATTGCTGAGGTCACCAAGCTTCCCCTCGACCTCGTGGAGCGTGCGCTGGCGTTGGTCCAGTCCTTTGACCCGGTCGGCGTGGCAGCCCGGACCCTCCAGGAGTGCCTCCTCCTCCAGCTCAATGCTGACCCAGAGCCCGATCCGGTGTCGGTGGAGATCGTCCGGGACCATTTCGATGCCCTTGCGCGTCGCCGGTTCCACGAGATCGCCCGGGCCCTCAAACTCTCCCCGGACCGAATCATGGAAGCCGTCGAGGAAATTTGTGCGCTGGAACCCAAACCCGGCCGTCGCTTCGGCGCCTCCGAGGCGCGGTATGTGACCCCGGATGTGTCCGTGTTCAAAATGGGGGACGACTACACCGTGGTGCTGAACGAGGACGGGATCCCGCGGCTCCGGCTAAACAGCCTGTACCGAACCCTTCTGCGGGGGACCGGGGACGAGGCCCGGCAGTATGCCGAGGGCAAGATCCGCTCCGCGCTGTGGCTGATCAAGATTGTGGATCAACGGCAGCGGACGCTCCGGAAGGTGACCCAGAGCATCGTGAAGCTCCAGCGGGAATTCCTCGACAAGGGCCTGCCCTACCTCCGGCCGCTCTCTCTCCGGGACGTAGCGGAGGACATCGGCATGCACGAGTCGACGGTGAGCCGGGTCACCACCAACAAGTACGTCCAGACCCCCCAGGGGCTCTTCGAGCTCAAGTTCTTCTTTCACAGCGGGATCGCGACTGAAAACGGGGACGTGGTCTCCTCCGTCTCGGTGAAGAAGATGATTCAAGAGCTCCTCAATCAGGAGGATTCGTCCAAGCCCCACTCCGATCAGGAGGTGACGCAGATTCTCAAGAGCCGGGGCCTCTCGATCGCGCGACGCACCGTGGCGAAGTACCGGGAGTTGCTGGGTATCCTTCCCTCTCACCAGCGCCGACTGATTCCCCCAAAGCGATCGCGCTAGGAGCGTGCCATGCGAGTGATCATCAGCGGCCGCGGTGTTGTGATCAGCCCTCCCTTCAAAGCCCGCCCCGCGTCTCCCCGCGGCGGGTGCC
>CAYFIG010000044.1:5404-10394 GCA_964342905.1 uncultured bacterium | reverse complement strand
GCGAACCGGATGCCGAAGGTGGCGAAGCGCCCGGAGGGGGGAAGCCAGGTCAGCGAGACTTTCTCGACTCGCGCCAGGGGTGGCCCCTTCTCGAGCTCGCGGACCAGCTCCTCAATGCTCTCCTGAGTCCCCTCCACCCGAACGCGGACCCGCCCATCGGGGAGATTCATGGCATAGCCGGTCAGGTTGAGACGGCTGGCCCGGCGCTGGACAAAATACCGGTACCCGACCCCTTGCACCTGGCCTTCGACCAGAATTTCAGCCGCGCGATGCGACTCGGCACGGCTCATCTCGGCGTAGCGTGCACCCGCTCGGCCCACGACAGCGCCAGTGCCACTGCCTCGTCGGGGGAATCGGCGCGTACAACTCCTTTCAGATGCCCCCAGCTCTGGAGCCCGACCACCGGGAGTCCCATTTTCAGGGCGAGCGCCACCTCGGAGAGGGTTCCGTACTCGCCGGGGAGCGCGATGACCGCATGGGAAGAGCGGACCACCAGCGCATTCCGCGCGTGCCCGAGGTCGGTCACGATTGAGATGTCGACGAAGGGGTTTGCGTCGCGGTGGCTTGGGCCGGGCAGGATCCCCACGCTGAGCCCGCCTGCCTGCCGGGCACCACGGGCCGCAGCCTTCATGACGCCGCCGAGCCCACCCGAGATCAGGACCGCCCCAGCGGTCGCCACCGCATGGCCGACCGCCTCCGCCAGTTGGGCGATCGAGGGGGGGCACTGCCCTGCCCCCACCACACCGATCTGCCAGAGAAATTGGTCGGGGCGACTGGATTTGAACCAGCGACCTCCTGCTCCCGAAGCAGGCGCGCTACCAGGCTGCGCTACGCCCCGGCGTGGCATTCGTTCGTGGGAAGGTCAGCGCTCCCACCCGTACTTACCGACCAACTTGACAAAGACGCACCCGGCCTCCGATTTGGTGCGCATGACGCCGTTCACCTTCTCGACCACCGTGAGCGTCTGGCACGCGGCGTCCCCGATGGGAAGCACCATCCGTCCCGCCTCAGCGAGTTGGTCAAAGAGTGGCGGAGGAACAGCGGGGGCGGCCGCTGTGATGAGGATCCGATCAAAGGGGGTCTCATCAGGCCAGCCAACGGTCCCGTTCGCGATTCGTACCCAGACGTTCGTATAGCCCAGCCGCTCCAGGGTGGTGCGAGCCCGGACCGCCAGGAACGGGATCCGTTCGATTGAGCAGACCCGGCGGGCCAACTCGGCCAGCACCGCGGTCTGGTAGCCCGACCCCGTGCCGATCTCCAGCACCTTTTCGGACCCCGTCAGCTCAAGGAGGTCGCTCATCAATGCCACCATGTACGGCTGCGAGATGGTCTGGCCCTCTCCAATGGGGAGGGGATGGTCCCCGTACGCGCGGTCCTGAAGCGCCTCTTCCACGAACTGCTCCCTGGGGACCTTCCGCATGGCGTCCAGCACCCGAGGGTCTAGGATCCCCCGACGGATAAGCTGCTCCTCTACCATCCGTTCGCGCTCCCGGGCGAAGCGTCCCCCGCGGGCTTCGGCGGGTTCGGGCTGCCTGGCTCCGACGAGCATGCGCCTCACCCTGTCGGTCGCGGACGACTCCGGGAGCGGAGCTGGGCGGTCAGCGCGCCTTCCCAGGCCACCATTCGCTGAAGCGCGTCGTAGTGCGTCAGGTCCAGGTGGAGCGGGGTGACCGAGACATACCCCGCTCGCACCGCCGCGATATCCGTCGCCTCCCGGTCCTCCCAGATCGGCGGTCCCGCACCGATCCAGTAGTACGTACGGCCCCGCGGATCCACCTCTTCCACCACCTTCTCCTTGTACACCCGATGCCCCAGCCGCGTGAGGCGGATTCCTTTCACATCCCCCGAAGGGATGTTGACGTTCAGCAGGGTCTTCGGCGGCAACCCCTCCACCAGCACCCGGCGAGCGATCAGCCTGGCGACACGGGCTGCCGCGTCGAAGCTGCCGCTCTCCGGGTCCACGAGGGACACAGCCAGCGAAGGGACCCCGAGCAGCGTCCCCTCCATGGCCGCCGAGACCGTGCCGGAATAGGTAACGTCATCGCCCAGGTTCGAGCCGTGGTTGACCCCCGACACCACCAGACTCGGAGCGCAAGGCAGGAGGCCGAGAATCCCCAGGTTTACGCAGTCAGACGGGGTTCCGTTGATCGCGAACCGCCTCTCCCCTACCCGGTCGACGCGAAGGGGGCGATGGAGCGTGAGGGCATGGCCCACAGCGTTCTGCTCCCGGTCAGGCGCCACCACGTAGACCTCGCCGAGATCGGCAAGGGTCTCGGCCAGCGTGGCAAGTCCACGCGCAAGGATCCCATCGTCGTTGGTGAGGAGCACCACGCCCCCGGTCCGCTCCACGGTATCGCTCACACGCGCAAAAAAAATCGCAGATCCGAGAATCTGCTGAGATGGGCGAAAGACTGGTCGGGGCGACTGGATTTGAACCAGCGACCCCTGGCACCCCATGCCAGTGCGCTACCAGGCTGCGCCACGCCCCGAGCCACCACGCATTGTACGGGACCCCGGGGGGCAATTCAAGGTCTGCTCCCCCGGTGATTCCGCGTCAAGAAAAATCGAAGAGCCCGGAGTCGCTCCCGAAGCCGCTTGAGCGCCTCGCCATACACCGCCTCTTTCACGCCCAGCTCCAGCTGCCCGCTCTTCCGTCGCGACTCGGCGGCGAGCCGCTTCTTCGCGCCCTCCAGGGTGAGCCGTTCATCGTAGAGGAGCGTCCTGATGCGGAGCACCAGATCGAGGTCGCGCTTGCGATACAGGCGCTGGCCCGCAGGGTTCTTCTTGGGGCGGAGAAGCTTGAATTCGGATTCCCAGTAGCGCAGGACGTAGGCGGGGACATCCGTCAGGCTCTCGACCTCGCCGATCCGGTAGTAGAGCTTCTCCGGGATCTCCGAGGGCATGATGCCAGCGAGGTCGGCTACGCGTTGATGCGAAGCTTGAGGCCTTTGCTCGGCTTGAACGTCAGCACCTTTCGAGCCGTGATCTCGATGGCGTCTCCGGTTTGGGGATTCCGGCCGCGCCGCGAGGCTTTTTTTCGGATCCGAAAATGGCCGAAGCCGACGATCTTCACGTCTTCGCTCTGCTCGAAGCAGCGAAAGATGATGTCGAACACGGACTCCACCACCGCCGCGGATTGCCGTTTGGAAAACCCGTGAGCCGCCACCGCGTTGATCAGATCGTTCTTCGTCAGGGCAATCACCTCCCTCCCGCGCAGGCGGTTTCCCTTACCCAGGCCAGATAGGCGGGGGAACCTGCCTCCACAGGAAGGGCCAGGATTTCGGGAACGGAATATGTGTGCAGCTCGAGGATCCGAGCCTGGAGTGCCGCGTAGCGCTCCCGGCACGTTTTGATCACCAGCAGCGCCTCAGTCTCCTCCTGGAGCTGTCCCTCCCAGAAAAAAAGCGAGCGGACCCCGGGGACCACGTTCACGCACGCCGCCAGCCGCTCGGTCACCAAGGACCGGGCGATACTCTGCCCCTCCTCAACCGTCGGGGTCGTGACGAGGACGACGAGAGTATCCAAAGCGCTCATCGGCCCTGGCCCGTCACGATGAACCCGGCGAACCCCTTGCGTTCGAGTTCCTTCTGGGCCGCCCGCGCATCTTGCCGGTCCGGGTACCCTCCCACCCGGACTACGTAGAACGCGGCGGGGGCAGGGGGGCTTGAGCGCCGAATCTTCACTCTGAGGCCCTGGCGAGCCAAGTCTTTGGAGAGGGTGACGGCGTCCTTCAACCCGAGCGCGGGCCGAATGATCACCTCGGCGCCGACGGCCTCGGCCTGATACTCCTTTCCTGGAAGTTTTTGGTTCACCTCATTTGGGGAGGCACCGACCACGAAGACCTCGTGGGTGCCGCCCGTCTGTCGCTCTGGAGCGCCGCGCTCCATCTGCTGCACCGGATAGTTCTGGGCGGTGAGGCGTGCGGCCAGCCGTGCGGCGTTAGCCTGATCCGCGAACGCGCCCACCTGGACCCAGTATTCTCCTTTTGTGGACGCCTTTGCCAGAGCCCGTTTCTTGGCGGGCGTCTCCACCGTCGCCGGAGCCTTTTCAGGCGCTGGAGCCGCCACACTAGGAGCCTTGGCGGTAGTTGGCGGGGCTTCCACGGGAGCGGGCGCAGGTTTGGCTGGTGGCAGGACCGGCTGGGGCTTGGGCGCTTCTGCCTTTTGAGCCGGCGGAGTCAACGGGGGCGGCGGTGGGATCTGACTCTTTATCGGAGCGGGGGGCGGGGGAGGTGGGTTCCACCAATCAAGGAGATACGGGAGCGCGAGAACCACCACCACGGCCAGCACGACCGCGGCGAGCAGGACGCGGTACCCCCACTGCGCGAACATGCTCCGCTGGGAGGGTTCCTCGAGCTCTTCCTGCTCTTCTTCTGGGTAGTCGTCCGGCCGCGGCCTCATAAATGCCGCTTCATCTTAGCACAGGCAAAGGCCGCTACAAGCAGATTTTGCTTTCCATCGCGCTAAGTTAGAGCCTCGAGGGTAGGCCGGAAGCCCGGCGCCTCAACGGGGCCCCGCGCTCTGGGCTTCCCGGTGAAGGAAGACCAATTCCTCGATGAGCACCTCCGCCTGGCTCCGGGTGTTGTCGGAGTCAACCATGAGCGCCACCTGGCCGATCCGAGGCGGCTCTCTCCCGAACAGCTCGACGTAGTCCGCGTAAACGTTGCGTTCTTCCCGCACCCATCGCCCGAGCCGCTCCGCCCCGCTTTGAAGGACCACTACCTTCACGTTGGCTGACTGGGGGCTGGTGAGCTTCGTCCCGACGGGGGCGCGGCTATCCCAGATATAGCCCACCGCGTCACTGTTGATCCGGGGAGCTGGCCAACGGGGGAAGACGAGGTAAACCTGGGCCGCCTGATCATCGGTCGTCAGCTGACGGACATCGCCGCCGGTCGGCAGGGCGACGACTTTCCACCACCAGGTCAGAATCGGGAACTGCTTGAGGTCCAACACGACGTCGCGGTAAAGGGCGAACTGATCGCGCTCGACGC
>CAYFIG010000044.1:0-5394 GCA_964342905.1 uncultured bacterium | reverse complement strand
ACGAGACGAAACGCGAGACGGGAATCCTCGCGCACCACCTCCACCTGAGCCCGTCCGATGAATTCCTTGAGGTTCCATTCGGGGGGAAGCTCAAAGCTCGGCAGCTTGATCGGCGGGATGTCCGAAACTTCCACCGCTACCCGATCTCCCGGTGACAGCTCACCGCGCGGCCCATCCGCCACGCGCGTCTGGGAACCGAGCGCGGTCGATCGCTCGTGACGAACTGGAGGGACTGGAGCCGATGAACCCCGCGGCGGGAAGGTAGCGAGCCCGCGCGAGGAAGGCGCCTCGGGAGAGCCCGGGAAGAGTCGCGAGTACACCTGACGGTGCCGGGGGCTCGCGAGGAGAAGACCCACCACCGCCAGCCCCAACAGGAGAACAATCGTACGGTGACCGCGAGACCCAGAGCGTCGCCGGGCCACGGGCTACCGCCTCGCCTTCTTGGCCCGGGCGCGGCGAAAGGCCAGGCGCACCGGCGAGCCGGTGAAGCCAAAGGCCTGGCGCAGCGCGTTCACCAGGTAGCGCTCGTAGGAGAAATGGATCTTCTCCGGTTGACTGACGCGGACCACAAACGTGGGCGGCGCGATTCCCGCCTGGAAGGCCGAGTGGAAAGTGAGCGGGACACCGCCCGGCGTGATGGGACGGCGCTCCATGGCCTGGGCGAGAGTCTTGGTGACCAGCGTCGGCGGAACTCGTTTGGCCGCCTCCTCGCCGACCTGATCCACCAGCTCAAAGAGCTCGGGCAGCCCCCAACCGGTCACGGCGGAGGTGAAGGCCACTGGAGCGTAGTCGAGGAACGTGAGCCGATCGCGGATCTGGTTCACCGCTTCCGCCCGCCTCACCATCCCGCGCGGGACCAGATCCCACTTGTTCACAGCGAGGACCATGGCCCGGCCGGCGTCCTGGGCGTACCCGGCGATGTGGGCGTCCTGGGCCGTGACACCTTCCGTGGCATCCAGCAGGAGCACCGAGACCTGGCACCGCTCCAGGCTCTTGAGGGCCATGACCACAGCCAGCTTTTCCAGAGGCTCTGTGACCTTTCCCTTTCGGCGAATCCCGGCGGTGTCGATGAGGAGGTAGTGGCGATCCCGGAAGGAGAGCGGGGTGTCCACGGCGTCACGCGTCGTGCCGGGAGCTTCGTGGACCAGCAGACGTTCGGTTCCCAGCAACGCATTGATCAGAGAGGACTTCCCCACGTTCGGCCGACCGATGATTGCCACCCGGAGCCGCTCGGGTTCCCGTTCCACCTCCGCATGGCTGGCGCGGCTCCGGAGCGCTTCGAGGAGTTTGTCCACGCCTCGGCCCGCTTCCGCCGAGACGGGAAATACGTCGGGAAACCCAAGCTCGAAGAGCTCTGCCAGCTGAGCCTCCTGACGCGGGCCGTCTATCTTGTTGGCCACCAGGAGGACAGGGCGCTGGCAGCGTCTGAGGGTTCGGGCGATTTCCTGATCCAAAGGGGTCACGCCCACCCGGCCATCCACAACAAAGAGGATAAGCTGGGCCTCTTCAATGGCGGCCAGGACCTGCTGGCGGACCGCGCTGATCAGGTCGTGGTTGGTGAGCGGATCAAAGCCGCCGGTGTCGACCAGTGTGGCCTGCCAGCGCTCGAACGTCATCACGCCGTGGAGCCGGTCCCGGGTCACCCCAGGGATGTCGTGGACCAGAGCCTGGCGTCGCCCGACAAGGCGGTTGAAGAGCGTGGACTTCCCAACATTTGGACGCCCGACGATCGCGATGACCGGCTTGACCATGATGGCACGCCGGGTTACGCTCAGAGGAGCGCCCGCAGCAGCGCGCGCGGCGTCGGATCCACCGCTTTGACGGGGACGTCCAGGTGGGTCGCCAGGTCGAGTGGGGTGAGATCGTCCAGAAAGACTCCCTCCCCATCCTTCAACGCCACGGCCGGAACGAGGACCAGGTCGCCCAGGGAGCGGGTGGAGAGCTGAGCGAGAATGTCCTGGCCGGTGATGAGGCCGGCCACGCCGATGCCACGGCCGAAGAAGTTGTTCGCCACCGGGATCACCTCTACCGTGGGACCCCTCCCCTGAAGCGCTTGGAGAAGTGTGGTCAGGAATGGGGCAAACATTTCCCCGGTTACAGCGGCCACCTGTCTGGGACGCGTCCGACTCCCCGCGACGGGCCCATACCCGAGCCGTTGGCCCGCGCGGGCCCGGGTGAGCCGGCGCACCGCGCGCTCCCAGCCATCGACGAAGCGGCGGACCAGTCCCACTCCGTCCTCGAGGAGGGGAAAGCCCTCGTAATGCCGAGCCGGAGGAATCTCGATCCCGCCGAGGAGATAGAGCTCATCAGCCGCGAAGACGAAGCCGCTCCCGAGCTCTCCCTTGAACTCCCGCTGCCAGCCTTCGATGGCGTGCACGAGGGTCCTGGCCTCCTCAGGGGTGACTGACCTGAGTCTCGGCAGGCGTTCCCGGTGGCTCGTCAGACCCACCGGAACCACTGCGACAGTGACGACTCCGGGGTGGAGTCGCGCCAGGTCCCTGACGCTCCGCTCGAGATGAGGGCCGTCGTTCAACTCCGGGCAGAGCACGATCTGGGCATGCATGGCAATGCCCGCTTTGGCCAGCCGCTCCATGATCGGCAGGATCTCGCGCTTCACTCGAGGCCGGCCCAGGAGGAGGTGGCGGAGCTCCGGATCGGTGGCGTGAACCGACACATAGAGGGGTGAGAGGCGCTGCGCCTCGATGCGCGCCAGCGGTTCTTCGTCGAGGTCGGTCAGGGTGATGTAGTTGCCATGAAGAAAGGAGAGTCGGTAGTCGTCGTCCTTCACGTACAGGCTCTTCCGCATTCCCCGGGGGAGCTGGTGGATGAAGCAGAAGACACACTTGTTGGCGCAGGTGGTGATCTCCCCGGGACGCGGGGGCGCCAGCTCGAGCCCCAGCGTTTCCCCGCCCCGGCGCGTGATCGTGACCGATCGCGGAGTGCCTTCGCGCGAGAGCGTGAGCCGGAGCAGCTCCTCCCCCGCGTGGAAGTGGAAGTCGATGGCGTCACGGAGCGTCGCTCCGTTGACGGCGACGATGCGGTCTCCGACCAACAGTCCGACTTCGGCCGCCGGGCTCCCCCGGCGCACCTGAGCCACCACCACGCCATCAGTGGACGAGGGTCGGGACATGGGGATCCTTGTCAGTGGGCTGATGGAGAAGTTTGGTCCCTTGGTAGAGGTATTGGACTCCGGAGGCGATCGTAAAGCCCGCGGTGAGCCAGACCAGCGCGGTCTTGACAAGGGGATCCGTCCGGAAGGCCAAGACGAGGAGGACAGCCAGAACCGTGGCCATCTGAAGCGCGGTGCTGGCCTTGCCAAGCCCGGTGGGCGTGGGGCGGATCTGGCCTCCAGAGATGTGGATCAGGGCCACCCCGAGAATGAGGAGGAGATCGCGGCTCAGCACGGTCACCGTGATCCAGAACGGGAGGAGCCTGGGGTAGAGATAGGTCAGCGTGACAAAGGAAGCAGTGAGAAGCAGCTTGTCGGCCAGGGGATCCAGGAACGCGCCCAGCCGGGTCTGGCTGCCGCGTGTGCGGGCGATGTAACCGTCCAGGGTGTCGGTCAAACTTGCCAGGCAGAAGACGGCGAGGGCCAGCGTGGCCCGCCGATACACCAGAAGGCTCACGAAGACAGGGATCAGGAAGATCCGGAGCGTGGTCAGCCAGTTGGCCAGTCCCATGAGTCAGCCACTGAGGCGCAATCCATTGTACCATCGGGCCGGTTCACGACACTCCAATGCGGTAGGGCGCGACCGACTCGAGAAGATGGGTTGGCAGCTCGACCTCCAGACGAATTCCACCCGCCTCGTCAGCGCGGCGGAGGACCCGGCCGGTCTTATAGCAGAGCGCCAGCGTGGAACCGTCAGCGTACGGGATGCGGAGGATGGTGTAAGCCAGGCGGGGACGAAGGGCCAGCTCGATCCGGTCGAGAAGCTCCTCGATCCCCTGCCCCGTGAGAGCGGAGATCGGCACCCCGTGCGAGTCCTCGATCAAGAACCTGAGCTCGTTGTTCCCCTCCAGCCGGTCTATCTTGTTGAGAGCCAGAATCGAGAACCGCCCGGCCAGGCCAAGGTCGGCCAGGAGCTGTTCCACAGCATCCCGGTGCTCCGGGGCGCTCGGGTGGCTGGCGTCCAGAACATGAAGCAACACGTTCGCCTCCCGAAGCTCTTCAAGCGTGGCCTTGAAGGCGGACACGAGCTGATGGGGGAGCTTTCGGATGAAGCCCACGGTGTCGGTCAGAATAAAGGGCTGGTGGCCCGGGACCGCGACCAGGCGGGCCGCTGGGTCCAGGGTCACGAAGAGCTGATCGGCGGCCGGGAAATGGGAACCCGCCAGGCGGTTGAGGAGGGTGGTCTTGCCCGCGTTCGTGTAGCCGACCAGCGCCACCACGGGCAGGCCGCCTGATCTTCGCCGGTCCCTCAGGAGCCGGCGATGCGTCTCCACGTGGTGGAGCGCTTCCCCGATCTGGCGAATCCGCCGGCGAATGAGCCGGCGATCTGACTCAAGCTGGGTTTCACCGGGGCCCCGGGTGCCGATTCCGCCGCCGAGGCGCTCCAGGTGCTTCCACTGCCCCACCAGCCGGGGCAGGAGGTAAGTGAGCTGGGCCAGCTCCACCTGAAGCTTGCCCTCGCTGGTCCGCGCCCGCTGGGCGAAGATGTCCAGGATCAGCGCGGTTCGGTCGATGACCTTGAGGCCAAGGGCCGCTTCCAGGTTGCGTTCCTGAACGGGGGTCAGGTCGTCGTCTGAGATGAGTAGATTGGCGTTGCGCTCGCGCGCTAGCTCTCTGAGTTCCTCCACTTTCCCCTTGCCGAAGTACAGCGGGGGCGAC
The DNA here is from genome assembly GCA_964342905.1 of uncultured bacterium. Classification (GTDB taxonomy): domain Bacteria; phylum Methylomirabilota; class Methylomirabilia; order Rokubacteriales; family CSP1-6; genus CAYFIG01. The sequence continues at coordinate 566 of CAYFIG010000044.1, read as the reverse complement.
GGCGCCCTGCGCTCCTGGGTCAGCGCGCCCACCACCTGAGCCCCCGCAGCCTCCGCCAGGTGACGGAGCTCCTCCAGGGACTCCAGCACGTCGGAGCGGCGCTGTTTGGGAAGCCGGAGCGCGGCCAGGAGCGCGCTCTCTGGGCGGGCTTCAGTGTTAATCACCGCCGCTTGACCCTCCCACGAGCCCTTCCAGCTCAATGAGCTTGGCGATGGCCTCGGCTGCTCCCTCCGGGCCGCCCGCGGCCAGGACGTCAATCCACTTGAGGTCTGGCTCGCGGGCGAACCACGTCCACTGCCGTTTGGCGTAGAGAAGGGTGTCTCGCTTCATGAGCCGGATCGCTTCCGCCTCGCTGAGGCGGCCGCGGATGACCCACGCGAAGTGTCGGTAGCCGATCCCTTTCATCAATGACAGCGCTTCACCGTACCCCGCATCGAGCAGCGTCTCTACCTCGGCCCTGAGACCCTGAGCTACCATAGCATCAACCCGGTTCCGAAGAGCGTGAGCCAATGTTGGCCGTGGCATGGTGAGGCCGACCATGAGTAGGTTCCACGGCGGTTGGCTTT
>CAYFIG010000043.1:4338-10397 GCA_964342905.1 uncultured bacterium | reverse complement strand
TCCGGAGGCCGGCGGGGCCGACGGCTCGAACCACAGCCGCTCCCCCTCGTCGCCGTCGAACTCGCCTTCTGGGCGGTTATCGCAGCGGCGGGGGCCCTGGCAATCGCAGGAGTCCTTGAGCGCTAACCGGCCTGTCCTGTAGTCCTAATGGCCAAGCTTCAAGAGGATTTCTACCTGAAGGCGAGACAAGCTCGGGAAGTCTAGCGAGCGGGAAGCCGCCCGTCCACTGCTACTGTGGGTGAGTAGTACCCTAAGTCTCAGGACAGGGTAATTAGCTGAGTTATATGAGCTCTAGCCGCCCGCTTTGGAATTACTTTTTAAGAGGAATAGCCTCTTGCTTGGGCCTAAAGGAGACCCTTGCTTCGGAGAATGTCTATATATTTGTCTCGCGTGATGACGCAGTCTATCGCTTCTCGCAACTCTCGTTCATTCAGCTTCATCTGTTGCCGGATGCTGTGCTGCATCGGGAGGTCCCCAGAGCCCTTGGAACGTCTCGTGCGAGCGATGATCCTTCCCTCGAACTCGAACCAAGCAAGCAAGTCCCCACTATCGCGCGTCTGAAACCCGAGCTTAGCTATTAACCGATCGAACTCCTGAGCCTTGATCGTCACGGCCGACGACGAATCGCCTGTTGGAGCTTTGCCCACACGGCCGCGAGATCTGGGCCAAGACGGTGCTGTTCCTGCTCGAGCGTGAAGTAGAGTTCGGTCAGAGCTCGCTGGAGATCACGGAGCGCCTCGGACGGGTTTGTGCCGAACCCAAATTCATTAAATTCTTGCGCTTGTGCGACGAAATGGTCTCTCTCGGTCGACAACTTCACCGCGATAGGAGTGTGGACTTGCAGCCGGCCATCCCGCAAGGACCCAATCAACATCTCGTCCGGGACTTTGGCGCGTACTTCGACAGTGCTAACCAAGACAACTGGAACGGTATACGGCGGCGGGGTTTTAAGCACGGCGGAGTGTCCATAGCCGATGACCTCTTCGTCTCGCTGTTCGGGGAACTGTCGGATCGATGCACTCACAGTCATCGCCTCCTCCGTTCAAGCTGATCGCTGGATAGCATCGATAAATGTCGATCCAAGGAACACATCGTTCGCCCATATCTGAAATTCATACCGACCGGCCGCAGGAATGGGCAACGGTGGAGTTACCACATAGAAGTCAGCGGAGGAGAGCCGATCACTGAGCTCGGCTTCGCCGTCTACCTCCGCCAAGGGCTGCCCCGTTTGGGTCTGCACGTATTTCAACTTGATTCGATAGAAGCCTTGAGCGTCAGTCAGTTTAACATAAACGGACATGGGTCGCTGCGTGGGAAACCGACCGACCCAGACGCGGTCAAAGATTCCGATGAGGCTCTTTTTCCCCGTGCTGGGGTCCTCTGCGGCCGTGTCGCAAACCAGCACTGCAACGAGCACTGGGACCGTCTGGCTGAGGGCACGTTCGTTAGGCGACACTCTTTATCCGTGCGCTCCTTCCACCTATGATAGTCGCCGCCGCCATCGTGCTCAAGCGGAATCCCAGTCCCTATACCCGGCTTGTACTACATCTAGGGGCTGGTCTCGAAAGCTCCCAAGGTGTTGGGTTGTTGCTGCGCTCGTTGCGGATCGGATGCAGAAGACGCTGATCCCGAAACGAACGGCCATCGACCACTGCGAAATGAGGACACTACCTGTCGGTGAACGAAGTTCGCGTTCGACTCCTGGATCCTAGCTGTCTCAGTTATTGTTGAGCATCTACCTTGCTTGCGTAACAGGCCCACGGAGGTAATCTATCAGAAGTTGAGACGTGCTATACGCTTCTATAAGCCTTTCTCTCGGTAAGGGCGTTTTGCTCATGAGTTCTGCAATTTCAACGAGATCTTCGAAAGCTCTAGGGTCGATGCGACCACGAATCGCCTGTACCTTCTCTAACAACGTATTCGGCTGGCTAACACCGCCGAACACATCGAGCATGAGCTTTCTCCGTAAAGCATCGAGTAAGTTCATAATTATTGTTACGTTTGACTGGAAACTTAGGAAGAGAAAGTCATCGAAATTCCGCTCGAGGACATTTATCCTGGCAGATACGTTGTTCTGGTTAGGAGACATGTCCTTCAGAGTTGTGTTCTTTGTTTCTGTGGCAGGCGCGGGTAATTGGGAGTATTGTGCAGTTTCGAATCCTCCGCCGGGAAAAGTAACCTGTTTAATACGGCCGATTAATCCCGCAATAGCGTCGCGCTGAGATACTAAGAACCACAGTAGAACCACAGCTACCAATGGAGGCCATGCTAACAGCACCCGTAGGTACTCCATTACCATCTTTGCTATCTCCATCGTTTCCTCCTACATCAGCTGGCCGTCCATTCGCTTCGGCGGCGCATGGCCACAGCACGTCCAGCGGGCCAACTCTAGTACCTAGTCTTGTAACTCCTTAGGGGATGCTCGCTCCTCACAGAAGGCGGCCGGAGACGAGCCAGTGGCGTTCGCTGATGATCCGGCAGTCCAGATGGGGAAGCGTCGATGCAAGCTGGGCACGAACCTCGTCCAGCGTGAAGGCGGCCAGGAGCGAGTGAAAGAAATCCTGCTTGAGGATTTGAGCCTCGTTTGCCGCAGCAGCCTCGACGATCTCGCGTGCCCGCTGGGGGGAGTCGGGGCGGAAGAGATCCATGACGAGAACCGCGGCCCCAGGCCGGCCCAGCCTGCGCATCTCCTGCCAAAAGAGATGCGGGTCGCTGAGATGGTGAAGCAGGCTGTTGGAGATGACGGCATCGAAGGCCCGAGGTGGGAAGGGGAGGTTAGGGGCGCGCGCCTGGACGAGCCCAACCCAGCCATTCAGCCTGGCGTCGGCCACGGCTTTTCGGGCCATGATGAGCATCGCCTCTGAGCCATCCATGGCTGTTACATGGAGGCCGGGGAGGGCGCGTGCGAGGCGGATCGGGATGTCTGCAGGGCCGCAGCCCAGGTCAAGGACGCGCCCGCGCGTCAGATCGGGGAACGCGGCGCGGAAGCGATCGACAAACCCCTGGTTCACCTCGGCGAAGTCGGCCCGCGCATACGCAAGAGCCTGCGCGGGATCTTCCATCAGTTCGGGCTCGGGGATGCGCTCCATTGGAGGTCGAGCTAATTAAAGAGCCATCATGACTGTCCCGCCGAGGGCCTTGACCAGGGCCACCACGTTCTCGTCGGGAACGCCGGTAGGCAGGACGCAGCCCGGGCCGACGATGAGGCCGATCCCGTCGGTCTGGTCCGCGGCGTCCTCCACCTCTTGCCTCACTTCCTCAGGAGTGCCGTCCCGGAGCGTGGCCCACTGGTTCACCCCGCCGATCACCGCGCCGGTGACCTTGGTCTTCCCTTGCTTGAGCGGGGGTCCGGCCACCCGGTCATCCCAGTTCCACGCGTGCGCGGGCAGGGCCGCAAGCCGGTCGAACATCAGCTCCTCGCCGTGGGCGTGGACGATGACGAGGCGGGCCCGCGGCATGACTGCCTCGAGGATACGCCGATCGTAGGGCTCGCCGAACCGCGCGTACTCCTCCTCGGTGTGGAACCGGCGGCTCGCGGTCTGAATCGCGTAAAAGATCCCGGCGGCGTCCTCGTCGAGGCACAGGGTCGCGAATCGGATCAGCGTATCGGTGATCGCTTCGAGCGCCTCGATGACCGCCTCGGGGCGCTCCCTGAGATCCTGATTCAATCGGTCCGCGGAAAGCTTCCTCGCCAGCGTCAACGGGCTGAAAACGGTCGGAAGCACGGGCGCGTCAGCTCGCTTGTCCACGATGACCCGGACCAGCGCCTCCAACTGCTGGCCGTAGGCGCTCGTGATGGTGTCGAGGGGTTTGATCTTCTTCCAGTCGCTGGCGGAGTTGACCGCGTGGCTCGCGCAGGGGCGGTGGCCGTCCGGCGTGACGCGATCGGACTCCACGCACCCCCAGTCCGCCACGGCGGAGCCTGACGCAGGGGTGACCTTGAGAAAGTCTGAGCCGTACCGCTGGTGAAAGCGGAGCGTGGCCTGGGCGAGCCCGGCGGCGAAGCGATCCACCTCGGGGAAATGACGCCAGACCGCGTATGGGATGCGGTCCACCGGCTCGCGTTTGAGCGCGGCGTGGATGCGCTCGAGCTTGGTCATGCTATGACCGGGGAAAGTTCATCGCTTCGACAAAGATATCCTGGAAGTCGGGGTGCGCCGCCAGCGAGATATGCTCGATGCTCCGAGCGATCCGCTCGGCTCGCTCCCGCTCGGCCTCTGAGACCAGGCAGAGCTGGGCTCCCAGCGAGGCCGCGTTACCCACGTAGCGGATCCGCTCGACGAGGAGCGGCGGGATCAGCCCGATTCTCACCGCGCTCTGGATCGAGAGGTAGTTCCCGAACCCGCCAGCCAGCATCAGCTCGGCCACCTGCTCGTCGCGGATCCCGGCCACGTGCTGAAGCATCCGCACACCGGAGGCGATGGCGCCCTTGGCGAGCTGGACCTGGCGCACATCGTCCTGGGTCAGGACAATCTCCCGCTCCGCCCCGGCCTCGCCGGCCCTCACCAGGATGACCTGCCGCTCTTCCCCTCGCACGCCGACGCGATCCCGGAGCCGCGGGGCCAGGCGATCCCGATCCTCCACACGGATCAACCCGGTCCAGTCGATGACCCCGGCCTCCAGCAGCACCGCAAGACCGTCGATGATGCCGGAGCCGCAGATCCCCTGGGGAGCGGCCTCGCCGATCACGTGGACCCTCACGTCGTCCTCGACCCAGACCTTATCAATGGCTCCGACAGCGCCCCGCATCCCGTGCTTGATCTGGGCGCCCTCCAGCGCGGGCCCGGCCGGGGCCGAGCAGGCCCAGAGTTTCTCCCTTGAGCCCAGGAGCACCTCGCCGTTGGTCCCGATGTCCACGGCAATCCGGATCTCGGGGCTCTCGTAGATCCGCGTCGCCAGGGCGACGGCGACGGCATCAGCCCCCACGAAGCCCGCTACGATGGGAAGCAGGCAGACTCGGGCCTCCGGGTTCACCTTCAGGAAGAGCTCGCGCGCGGGAAGCACCAGGGGATGGCGCATGACTGGCGCGTAGGGGGCCAACCCCACGTACGACGGGTCGATCCCGAGCAGGATGTGGTGCATGCAGGTGTTTCCGACAACGACCACCTTGTAGATCCACTTGGCCAGCACGCCCGACTCCTGAACGACCTGGTCGATCTGCTCGTTCAGGAGCCCGATGATCCGGCTCTGAAGTTTCTTCAGGTTTCCAGGGTCGAACTGGCAGAAGGCGATGCGCGACATGAGGTCGCCGCCGAACACCGCCTGGGGATTCAGGCTCGAAACCGAGGCGAGCTGCTCGCCGGACTCCAGCTCAATCAGGGTGGTGACCACGCTGGTGGTGCCGATGTCCATGGCCAGGCCGAACTTCAGCAACGCCGTGTCGCCCTTCTCCACGGCCAGGAGCTGGCGTCCGAAGGTCGTGACCGTTACCTGGCCCTCCCCCTCGCGAAGCGCCGAGGGGAGCTGCTTCAGGATCTCCACCGGCATGTCCCCGGGGCTCAGGCCGATCGCAGCCAGGAGCTGTTCCAGGTCAGAGGTCTGGTGGTGCTCCTCGCGCGGCAGCGCGACCTTGACCACCTGCTTGGCGATGCCTGCGTCAATCACGACCTTCGCCATCTCCTGGATGCGGCGGTCGGCTCCCAGGATCTGGAAGGCCTGCTCGTCCAGCGGCGGAGCCACCTGGACCGTGAGGGGCTCGGTGACCGCGCACTGGCACGAGAGACGGTAGCCCTCCCGAACGAGGTCGTCCCCGAGCTGAAGCGTGTCCATGATGGTTGGCGGCGGGATGGCACCCCGGACGAACTTCACCCGGCAGGAAGTGCAGCGCCCCCGGCCGCCACAGGTCGCGGTGATGTCAATCCCACCGGCGTGGGCGGCCTTGAGGATCGTGGTGCCTGGAGCGACCTGAAGCTGCCGGTTCTCCGGAAGAATGGTCAGCGGGATGGCAGTCATGCCGGCCTCATGATATCGCAGAATCCCTGACCCCGTCTTGTGGATCAAAAAGAGCGAAGCGGAGTGGAGTATAATCGGCTTCGCGTCGAAAGGGGTGTTTCGAGCGC
>CAYFIG010000043.1:0-4328 GCA_964342905.1 uncultured bacterium | reverse complement strand
CGCGCAAACCCGGGGGGAGGTTCGGAAGGGGGGCGCAGCCCCCCTCCGAGGTAAAAGGGGGTGATTCAGTGGCCAGACTCGTGAAGCATGACCGGAGCGAGCCGTATAAGATGGAGCAAGGCGGCCAGACGATCTGGATCTGCGGCTGCGGGCTCTCGAAGAATAAGCCGCTCTGCGACGGCTCCCACAAGAAGACCCGCGACGAGGAGTCGGGTTCGGTGTACCTCTACGACGCCCAGGGTCGGGTAAAAGTACCGAGCGAGTACTAATCGGCCTCGTCGCGCTGCACGCTCGCGCGACCTCAACTCACCAGGCAGTCAGCCTGAGTGCGGTTCGCCGGTTTACCCGTTGAAGATGCCGGTGACTGGTTGATGGCCGTCAGCGGCCACGTAAGGCTCCTCTCGGTAGAGGCCCAGGGCTTTCATCACGGGAGTGTCCTGGATCGAAAAGAGGATCGCTGCTTCAGAGGCGGGGTTGGCGTGCTCGTGCCAGGCCCAGGGTGGGACCACGAACATGTCGCCCTTCTCCCAGACGAAGCGCTGCCCGTTGATGATGCTCTCGCCGCTCCCCTCGAACACCGCGTAGACGGCGGAGTTGACCTGCCGGTGGGCGCGGGTATGGACTCCGGGACGGACGAGCTGGATCCAGCAGGTCATGGTGGGAAGCACCGGGCCGCCGGTGGCGGGGTTCGTGTACTCGAGGGCCACGTCGTCGAACGGACTCGCATCGAACTGGGCGAGCCGGTCGAGGGCCGCTCGGGTCTCCCGCCACTTATAGTTGTAGAGCGGAGACGACGACCCCCCACGCCGCTCCCAGGTCGGCAGAAGGGGGCTCGCGGCAAAGCGAAGCTCGCTTCCATTGACAGCGACCACTGGCTGGATGTGCTCGGGGTAGGGCTCGAAGAAGACCGCGTCCAGGTCGTGGGCTAAGGGCAGGTCGAGGCCGTCGAACCAGATGACCGGCTCCTGGCCCTCGCTCCCGTGATCATGCCAGGTCCAGGGCGGGGTCAGCACCAGATCGCCCGGACCCATCAGGCACTTGTCTCCCTCCACGGTGGTGAACCCCCCTTCCCCCTGGAGGATGAAGCGGATGGCCGCCGGTGTGTGGCGATGGGCCGGCGCCGTCTCTCCGGGCAGGAGGATCTGGACCGCGCCCCAGAGCGTGTGGGTAGTCGCGTACTTCCCACCGAGCCCCGGGTTGACCAGGGCGAGGACCCGTCGTTCACCACCGCGCTCGATCGAGACCAGCTCTGCGGCCCTGAGGGCCAGGGTGGAGAGCTCCTTCCAGCGCCAGAGCCAGGGGAGGACCTTCGTCTTCGGCTCCCGCGGCAGGAGATCGGCGGTGACGGTCCAGAGCGCGGCCAGGTGCCGTTGCCCGAGCTCGGCGTAGAACTCATGAAGCTCCTCCGAGGCTCGCTCACGTGGCACCTTCCCGTCCATCACTCTGCCTCCGACCTTGCGATCACGCCCGTCATGCCCTGCCGGTGCTCACGCCCAGGTAAGCTTTTTTGAGCAGCTCGTGCTCGCGCAGCTCCGCGGCAGCGCCGCTGAGGATGATCCGGCCGACCTCCATGACATAGGCGCGGTGGGCGACGGCGAGGGCCTGGTGGGCGTTCTGCTCAACTAGGAGAATCGTCGTGCCCCGGGCATGCAGCTCTCTGATGATCCGAAAGATCTCCTCGATGAGGATGGGAGCGAGCCCCAGGGAGGGCTCATCCATCAGGAGAAGCCTGGGCCGGGCCATGAGGGCGCGGGCGATGGCGAGCATCTGCTGCTCACCCCCGGAGAGCGTGCCCGCCAGCTGTCGGGAGCGCTCGCGCAGGACGGGGAAGGTGTCGCAGACCCGCTCCACATCCTCCGCGATCTCCCGCTTGTCCGCCTTCCGGCTGTACGCGCCCATGAGGATGTTTTCGTGTACGGTCAGCCCTCCCAGGATCCACCGGCCCTCGGGGACCAGGCCGATCCCCCTTCGCACGATCTTCTCGGGCGGCAGGTAGAGCAGGTTTCGCCTGAGGAACTCGACTTCCCCTGAAATGGGCCGCACCAAGCCCACGATGCTCAGGAGCGTCGTTGTCTTGCCTGCGCCGTTGGCCCCGATCAGGCAGACGATTTCTCCCTCGTTCACCTCCAGCGAAATGCCTTTGACCGCGGCCACCCTCCCGTACCGCGTTTCCAGATCACGCACGTGGAGCATCGACCTTCCGTTCCCCCAAGTAGGCTTCGATCACCCGCGCATCTGCCTGGATTTCTGCCGGTGAGCCCTCGGCGATCTTCTCTCCAAAGTTGAGCACGGCGATGCGATCCGCTACGCCCATCACCAGGTCCATGACGTGCTCGATCAGGAAGATGGTTTTCCCCATCTCCCGCAATTTCTGCAAATCCTCGATCAGCTCCTGAATTTCGGGGTAGTTCATTCCGGCGGCAGGCTCGTCCAGCAGGAGCATGGTGGGCTCCGTGGCGAGCGCCCGCGCCAACTCCAGGCGCCGCTGCTCACCGAAATTCAGGTTCCCCGCCAACTCATCGCGCTTGTCCAGGAGGCGGGTAAACGCCAGCAGCTCTTCCACCCGGCTCCGCTCCGCCTGCCTGCCCCGACTGTCGCTCCCGGCGCGCTGGGCCACCCAGACGTTGTGAAAGACGCTGAGACGCGTGAACAGCCGAATGGTTTGGAACGTCCGGCCGATCCCGAGCCTGATGATCTGGTGGGTCTTCGCCCCAGTGATCTCTCGCCCGTTGAACCAGGCGCGACCCTCCGTGGGGGGAAAGACTCCGGTGATGACATTGAAGAGCGTGGTCTTGCCCGAGCCGTTGGGCCCGATCAGGGAGAAGATCTCGCCGCGCCTGACCTCGAGATCTACCTGGTTGAGCGCGCGGACGCCGCCGAAGTTGCGGGACACGCGCTCGATGGTGAGCATCACGCGACCGGGCTGGGGGACTCACGCCGCCCCCAGAGAGCCCGGAGCCAGCGCAGGAACGCTTCGTCGATGAGCCCCCGCGGCCTGAAGGTCATCATCAGGATGATCAGCGCTCCGTAGATGATCATGCGGAACTCCTGGAGGATCCGCAGGCTCTCGGTGAGAAAGATCAACACCGCCGCCCCCAGGACTGGCCCCCAGACGCTTCCGAGCCCGCCTAGCATCGGGTAGATCACCGAGGTGAAGGCCAGCGGAAGGGCGACGATCTCGTGGTCGATATACGTGCTGTAGTGCACGAACAGCGCGCCGCCCAATCCCGCCACGAAGCCGCTCACCGTGAAGGCGAAGACCTTGACCATCGTCACATTGATCCCAGCCATGGCTGCCGCCAGCTCGTCCTCTTCCACCGCCCGAAACCGCGCGCCGAGCTTCGACCGCTCCAGCAGGTACACCAGGCCGGCGACGACAATGACGGCCGAGTAGATTACCGCCAGGTACTGCACCTGGGTCAAGCCGCGGTCGTAGATATAGGAGACATGGCGGAACCCCTCCGCCCCGTTGGGGCCCACCAGCTTGCCGCCGATCATCTTGGTGTATTTGATGTTGAGGAAGACCAGCCGGACAATCTCGCCGAAGCCTAAGGTGGCGATGCCCAGGTAGAGCCCCTTCACCCTCAAGCACGGGAAGCCCACGAGGAACCCCATGATCCCGGCGGCGGTCATGCCAACCAGGAGCGCCGGAAAGAGGGGGAACCCCCAAAGGGCCGTGCACATGCCGGCCAGATACGCCCCGATGGCGTAGAGGCCCTGCTGGCCGAAGGAGAGCTGGCCGGTGATCGCGACCAGGTAGACGCTGAGCCCCAGCAGAATGTGGATGCCGATGATCGACAATACAGCGACGTAGTAGTCCATTGAAATTCAGGTTGCCAGTTTGCCCATGATACCGGAGGGGCGCAGGACGAGAAATGCGAAAAGGAGAAGGTAGGCGAAGATGTCCCGGTAGCCAATGCCGAGAAACCATAACGCTTGAAACTCCACCACGCCTAAGAGGAGCCCGGCAACGATGGCGCCGGGAATGCTGCCTAACCCTCCGATGACGATCACCACCAGCCCCTTGACGGTCATCCAGGAGGCAATCCCCGGCTGGAGCGCCCCAAAGGTCATGGCCACCAAGTATCCCGTCGCCCCGCCCAGGGCGGAGGTGAGCGCAAAGGTCAGGCTGTTCATCCGCTTCACGCTCACCCCCAGGAGCTGGGAGACCGCAGGATTCTCCGCCACCGCCCGCATCGCCCGCCCGTACCCGGTTCGGTTCACAAGAAGGTAGAGGACAACCACGAAAATGAGCCCGCTGATCAGGATTGCCAGGTAGTCGGGCCGGATGAGAAAGGGGCCGACTTCGAGGGATTCGTCTCCAAAAA
>CAYFIG010000042.1:0-10545 GCA_964342905.1 uncultured bacterium | reverse complement strand
GGCCAGGGGGAGGCCTCCAAGAGCTGAAGCGCCTCGGTCTCGAACCCGCGAAGCGGTTGCTCGCGGCCCCACCCGTACTTCTTCAGGAAGGTGTGGGCCAGAAGCGTGACGTCCCCCTTCCGCTCTCGAAGCGGCGGGAGCGGGATGGCAATCACATTGACCCGGTAGTAGAGCTCTTCGCGGAACTGTCCTTTGGCCACTCGCTCCTGGAGGTCTCGGTTCGTGGCCGAAACCAGCCGCACGTCCACGTTGATCTGCCGGGTCCCGCCGACCCGCCGGATCTCCTGTTCCTGGAGCGCGCGGAGAAGCTTGACCTGGAGTCCCACGGGCAGCTCGGCGATCTCGTCGAGAAAGAGGGTCCCCCGGTGCGCCACCTCGACGAGCCCGGGCTTGGTCTTCTCGTGGCCGAATAACTCGGACTCAAGGAGGGGCTCGGGAAGCGAGGCGCAGTCCACGGGGACAAAGGCTTCCGCGGCCCGGGGGCTGTTGGCATGGATGGCCCGGGCGATCAGCTCCTTGCCCGTGCCTGACTCGCCGACGATCAGGATGTTGGCCTCCGATCTCGCCGCCTTCCGCACCAGCTCGAACACTTGGGCCATGGCCGGGCTCCGCCCCACGATGTTCTCAAAGCCGTAGGTCCCCTGAAGCTGCTCGCGGAGGCGGAGGTTCTCCAGCGCGAGGCGACGCTGGGCGAGGGCCCGCTCCACGGACAGCGTGAGCTGATCCGCGGAGAAGGGCTTGGCGAGATAGTCGAAGGCGCCTGCCTTCACCGCGAGAACCGCTGACTCGATCGTGGCGAAGGCGGTGAGGATGATCACCGGCATCTGGGGGTCCACCTGTCGGGCGCCGCGCAGCAGCTCCATGCCGTCCACGCCAGGCATCTTGAGGTCGGTGAGCAGGAGATCAGGATGCTCGGACTCGAGAAGCTTCAACGCCTCCCGCGAGTCCGTAACGGTCAGGCATCGGTGGCCGGCGCGGCTCAAGATGCGCTGGCAGTTTTCCGCCATGTCGGGCTCGTCGTCCACGATCAGGATCCGCTCCCGCGTCACGCCGCTCCTCCGGGAAGCGCGGGGAAAGTGAGAACGAACGTGGTCTCTTTGCCGGGTTCAGACCGAACGTCCACGGTCCCCTGGTGGTCTCTGACGATCCCGTAGCTCACCGAAAGCCCCAGCCCGGTCCCTTCAGCCTTCGTCGTATAAAACGGATCAAAGATCTTCGACAGCTCCTCTGCGGAGATTCCCCGGCCCGTATCGGCAACCGTGAGCCGCACCCAGCCGGGTCGCCCGGGTGCCGGGCTCGTTTCAATCCGGATCTGCCCGCCAGCCGCCACGGCCTCGCGCGCGTTGGTGAGGAGGTTCAGCACCACCTGCTGGAGCGCATTGGCATCGCCCAGGAGCGGCGGCAGGGTTCTGTCCAGCCGGGCGCCGACCTTGATCCCTTCCTTGCTCATCTGCTTCTCCACCAACAGCAGGGTCTCCTCCACCACGCGGTTCAGGTCCACCGGCCCCCGCTCGCGGGGAGACCGGCGGGCGAAAGACAGGAGGCCCTGCGCGATTCGGGCTACTCGTTGGGCGTGACGGTGGAGCACCTCAAGGTCTGCGCGGACCTCCGCGGGAAGCTCCTGGCTCTCCGCCTCCATGAGCATCAGCTCGATCCGAGAGGAGATAATCCCGATGGGGTTATTCAGCTCATGCGCCAGGCCCGCCGAGAGGGTACCCAGGGCCGCGAGCTTCTCGGCCTGGCGGGCAGCGCTCTCGAGAGCCACCCGCTCGGTGATGTCTTCGATGAGCAGCGCAGCCCCGGAAGGAGCCCCGTGCTCTCTGAGCAGGCTCCCCTTCATGTTCAGCACCACCCGACCCTTTCGGAGCGTCTCGTGCTCGACAGCCTCCTGGGCAAATTCCTCGATCTCGCCCCGGAGGAGCTGCTCCACCGGGTCGGCGAGCCCCTCCCGTTTGAGATTCGGGAAGTGGTCCAGGAACAGCCTGCCGAGGACCTCTTCCGCCTTGATCTCGTAGCGGGTTTCCATGGCGCGGTTCCAGGCCACCACGCGCCCCTCGCGATCCAAGACCACGAGCCCATCCCTGAGGCTCTCCACCACGTTCCGGATAAGCTCCTCGCGGGCCCGGACCTCCTGGCCGAGGCGCGCGACCTCCAGCCGTTCCCGTTCCTCCACTTCGGCGAGCACGCCGACGGCGATGGCTGTGCCGAGCAGTACCGCGATGCGGATGGCCACGTTGGCTACCTCGACATCGGCCAGCGTGGGCCACACCACGGCCAGGTACGCGATCGAGGCCCCGATCGCGACCAACACCCCACGGACCATGCCGTAGTAGTACGATTGAAGCCCGGCGATCAGGAGGAGGGCCAGGAAGAGCGTGCTCCGAGCCCCGCCCGAGAGTGAAATCAGCAGAAGGGCGAAGGTCAGGTCAACCAGCAGGACCGGGACGTGGAGGCGAAGGGCGCGCCGCGGCCGGATCCAGAGGAGGCCATAGAGGGCCACGCTGTAGGCGGCAAAGCCGCCCACCGCCAGGGCCAGCGCGCTTCGATTAGGAAACTCGGTAGGGGCTAACGCCACCCAGACCACGCCGGCTACGATCGCCAGAGCGCGGAGGAACGGAAGCGCCAGGAAGCGGACCCCGCCGAGGTGCCGCGCGATGCGTTCGACCAAAAAAATCAGGCCCCGGAATCCTGCCCGGGGCCTTTCCACCGGATCGGCCATCGCTACCCCTGACGGTCCACCCACTTCATCGCAAGGTTCACGGCGTACCCCTCGGCGAGCCACTCCCCCGACTCGAGGACAGGGAGCCCCTGACGGTGAGCGGCATCATCGACCTCGAACGCGCCGTATCATACCACACGCCCGAAGGGCCGAAAACGGGAAGACCGAGCAATTGACCATCTGCTATGGTGAGAGGCAATGACCTCCAGATCCGGCAAAGCCCTCAGGCTGCTGGCATTCCTGGTGGCGCTCGTGGTCGCGTACTTCGCGGGCGTGCTCACGGAACGTGTGCGGTTCGATGCCCAGCGTCAGGACGTTATCCAGAAATACGACAAGGCCCTCAAGGCCTGGCGCGACCAGCAAATGCAGGCGGAGAAAGCGACCGGCAAGCCGGTCTCCCGCTAAGCGGAACCCTTTCAGCGAAATCAGCCGAGGGGTGGACGGCGGGAGGCCCAGGGGCGCGCGGCCTCGAACGCGGCTGAAGCCGCGAGCACGGTACGATCGGCGAAGCGCTTTCCCACGATCTGGAGCCCGACGGGGAGGCCGTCCGAAGTGAAGCCGGCGGGAACCGACGCCGCTGGCTGGCCGGTGAGGTTGAACGGATACGTGAACGGCATCCACCCAAGGGGCGAAACGCGCCGGCCCGCGATCTCGCGCGGCCCGAGCGTCCCCAGGGCGAAGGGCGGCACAGCCACCGTCGGGGTCAGGAGCAGGTCAAAGCGGGCGAGGAAGGCCTGCACCTCCTGCCAGTAGGCGGTGCGCCGGTGGCTCGCCTGAATGTACTCGACAGCGGTCACAGCCCCGCCGCGCTCGAGGAAGCGGACGAGCGTGGAATCCATCCGGTCGCGCCACTGGTCGAGTTTATGTGACAGGGCTGCGAAGGTCTCAGCAGCCACCAGGGGACCGAAGATCTGCTCCGGGTTCTCCCAGCCTGGGTTCACCACTTCCACGTGGCAGCCGAGGGACTCGAAGACCGCTGCCGCCTCTTCAGCGATCCGAACCACCTCCGGGTCCACGGCGGCGTAGCCGAGATCCGCGGTCCACGCCACCGAGAGCCCTTTGACCGGCGCATCGCAGGAAGCCAGGTAGGAGCCGGGCTCGGCGGGGAGCGAGTGGCGATCACGATCGTCGGGCCCCGCGATCACGTCCAGCATGAGCGCGGCATCTCGCACGGTGCGGGTCATGGGACCGATGTGCGAGAGGGTCGGCCAGCCCGGGAAACCCGGATGCTGGGGGACACGGCCGAACGAGGGCTTGAGGCCGTAGATCCCCGAGAACGACGCGGGAATCCTGATGGAGCCGCCCCCGTCAGTTCCGATCGCGAGAGGCCCCAGTCCTGCCGCCACTCCCGCGCCCGCGCCGCCGCTTGAGCCTCCGGGCGTCCGATCCAGGTTCCAGGGGTTACGCGTGATGCCGAACAGCGGGTTGTCGGTGACGCCCTTGTGCCCGAATTCCGGGGTGTTGGTCTTGCCGAGAAGAACCGCGCCCGCAGCCTTCAGCCGCTCGACGGCGACAGCGTCCTCTTCCGGAATAAAGTCAGCGTAGATCCGGGAGCCGCCTGTGGTCCGCACGCCGCGGGTGAAGACCAAGTCCTTGATCGAGACCGGCACGCCCGAGAGCGGCCCGAGCGGCTCGCCCTTCATCACGGAGATCTCGGCCTCCTTGGCCGCCCGCCGGGCCAGATCATGCGTGAGGGTACAGAACGCGTTGAGCCGTGGGTTCACTCGCTCGACGCGCGCCAGAATCGCCTCGGCCACCTCCACGGGGGAGACCTTCTTCGAGCGGATCAGCGCGACCAGCTCGGTGGCAGAAAGCCAGCAGAGGTCGTCGCTCATTTGGGGTGGAGCCTCGCCACGGCCAGGTCCAGATGAGTGGCGTATGGCCCCTCGATGACAGTGGCGCGACACGCATCGGTCCCCTTGACGAACTCCTGGATGAACCCGCTGAACCCTTGAGGGTTCACGAAGCGGCTGGCCTCCTTGGGGGTCCACCCGTGCTCGACCAGCTCCTGCCTCACCGCCGAAAGCGCCGCGTCCGGGGAGAGGGAAGTCAAGTACACGAGCTTGGCCGCGGTAACTTGAGGAGTTCGGATCAGCGTCCACTGGTCAGAGTACGGGACAAAGGACGCGGGAACCCTGATGTCGGCGAAGGGCTCGCGCGGGAGGCCGCCGGTAGAGGCGCAGCCGACGAGGGTGAAGACCAGGAAGAGCAAGATAAACCGCGCGCTGAGCATGAACGGGCGCTATTGTATCATCTCCAGGCGTGGGACCCCTTCTCCGGCAACGCCTCCTCGCCTGGCTCGGGGATCCCGCGGTGGCCGCCCACGATCCGGAAACGACCTCAAGGCTCCGCGCCGCCCTGGGTCCCGGCCAGGTTGAAGGCCTGCTCGCACGCGTGGGCCGGCACGGCACGGTCGCTTGCTCGGCTCAGAGTGCCACTGGCCGCCCGTGCCGGCTCATCGAGCTCGATCGCCACGGGAATCTTCTGACCGTCGCGCGTTGGGACGAGGCCGACCGGCTTCGTTGGGCCAAGCTCAGAACCCCCGATGGGCGGTGGGTCGGGATCGAGCCGCGCTCGGCGGGCTCGTCGCTCTGGGGGGAGTCGGATCGACTCTGGCTCCTCGGCGACGGGGCTCCGTTCAGGCCGGTGGAAGAGCTGAGCCACTTCCAGGCGGTAGAGTATGGAGCCGTGGCGGCGATCCCGCCCCTGGCCGATCCCCATCGACTCCCTCCGGGCGCGGGGACCGCCGTCCTCAACTTTCTCGCTGCGCTGCTCGTGGATCAGGGTTCCACGCGCGTCTTTTACCGGGGGCCCTACGCCACTGAGCAGCTCTTCACCGCGCTGCTTGAGTCATTTCACTATGATCCCGTTGAGTCCCCGCTGGCTCAGTTCCTGGGATCCGACCTCCCCTGGGCTCCCGCGCCTCACGAGCGTTGCTTTTTGTCCCAGGGGATCTATGTCCAGCTCCGCGACGGCGTGGAGAAGGTGGTGTTCCGAGGGAAAGCCTATTACCGGCGGCAGTGGCAGTCACTGCTCCGGAGCGAGCCGCGCGTAATCCGGGACGAAGACGGCAAGGTAATCTGCTCGCTCTGGGCGCTCGGCACACCGGTGGAGGACCATCTGATCCTGAACGTTGACGGCGAGGTGGTGGAGATTCCAGAGCCGGGCCCGGAGGTTGGATCTGCTGAGCCACTCTCCCCGACGTGGCTGAGCGCTCTCGGCGAGCTCCTGGCTCAGATGAGTGCTCCGGCCCTCAGACCGTGGCTCGGCGAGGCCCTTCAAGCCGTCAGGATCGAGTGGGGGCCGGTGGCCGGAGACCTGCTGGCGCTGAACGGCGAGCAGCTCGTGCTGAGCCTCAGGCTCCCGAGGCTTTTCAGGCGACGCCTCGCTGACTGTAACACCCAGGCCGAGAGGCTCCGGCTGGCCCTGGCATTGATCCAGGAGGTCTCAAGACTCCTGGGCCCGACGATCCGACTCCGGGCCCAGGAGATCCTCGCCTCGCTCCCCGAGGCCACACAGCGCGCGGCTCAGGAGACTCCGCCGGCAGCCCCGCCCCTTACCAGCCTTGAGAAGCTCGCCCAGGCTCTGGCGGCCGGCGAGGGTTGCCCCCAAGGATAGCGAGCAAAGACGGAGAGCCAGTCGGCGTGCCGTTTCAGCCCCGCTCATTGACGGCTGAAAACGCCTCGTGCTAAGATGCGTGCGCTTGGCCGCCGGCAAGCGACAGATCGCCGTCAGACGTTCGACGGCGACTTCCTGCTCTTACGGCTCTTAGGGATCGTCAACACCGGCGGAGGCCATCATGAAACCTGCACGCTTCGCCTATCATCGTCCGGCGACGCTCGATGAGGCCTTGGAGCTGCTCGAGCGATACGGGCCGGACGGGCGGCTCCTCGCCGGGGGCCAAAGTTTGGTTCCGGCCCTCAATATGCGGCTCGCTACCCCGGCAGCTCTGATCGACATCAACCGTTTGCCCGGGCTCGAGCGGATCTCGCTGACGCCTGAGGGGCTCGTGATCGGCGCGCTGGCACGCCAGGAGGCGGTTGAGCATTCACCTCTCGTCGCCCGGCATGCTCCGCTGATCGCCCAAGCCATGCCCTACGTGGGCCACCTGGCGATCCGCACGCGCGGGACCTTCGGCGGCAGCCTCGCCCTGGCCGACCCCGCGGCCGAATTGCCGGCCTCGGTCGTTGCCCTCGGGGCAACCGTCCGGGCGGCGCGGCGCGGCAGAGTCCGTGAGATCCCCGCCGCGCAATTCTTCCGCGGGATCTACACCACGGCGCTTGAGCCTGGAGAAATGCTGACCGAGGTTGTCGTCCCGCCGACCCAGCCGGGCTGGCGCTCGGCCTTCGACGAGCTGGCCCGACGCCACGGCGACTACGCGCTCATCGGGCTTGCCGCTCACTGCCGTGTCACGAACGGCATGATCGACGAAGCCAGGTTGGTCTTTACGGGCGTTGGCCTCACTCCTGTCCGGGCCACCCGCGCCGAGGCTATCGTCGTGGGCCGTGGGTGTGATGCTGGCGTTCTCGCCGAGGCGGGTCAAGCCCTCGAGGCCGACCTCGATCCTCCCGCAGACGTTCACGCAAGCGTGGCACTTCGCCGCCACCTGGCGCGCGTGCTCCTCGCCCGCGTGCTCCGCCGACTCCTGGAGGCCTGACTTGGACACGAGCCTCGAGATCTCGCTCACCGTCAATGGCGTGCCGGTGCGACGCCGGGTGGAGCCTCGCCAGAGCCTGGTGGATTTCCTTCGGTATGAGTTGGAGCTGACCGGCTCGCACGTCGGGTGCGAGCACGGCGTTTGCGGGGCCTGCACCGTGCGCGTGGAGGGCGCGCTCGTACGCGGCTGCCTCATGCTCGCGGTCCAGGCTGATGGCTGCCGCGTGGAAACCATCGAGGGCGTGGCGGGAACCGGCGAGATCTTCGACCTCCAGCAGGCCTTCGCCGAAGAGAACGCGCTCCAGTGCGGGTTCTGCACGCCGGGGATGCTCCTGACCGCGCATGAGATTCTCAGGCAGCATCCGCGCGCCGACGAAACGGAGATCCGCAAGGGGCTGTCGGGCAACTACTGTCGCTGCACGGGTTACCATGCCATTGTCGAGGCCGTGAGGAAGGTGGGAGCGGCTCGCTCGGGAGGAACGCGATGAGCGCAGACGGGACGACTGCTCCGGGAAAGATTGTCGAGGCTGAGAGCTATATCGGCAAGAGCGTCGTGCGCCCCCAGACCAGCCGCCTGCTGGCTGGTCGGGGCGTGTTCACGGACGACATCAAGCTGCCGCGGATGACGCACGTCGCCTTTCTCCGAAGCCCTCACGCCCACGCCCGGATCGTCTCCGTTGACGCGGCCGCGGCGAAGGCCTTGCCCGGCGTGGTGGCCGTGGTCATCGGAGAAGAGATGGCCCGGGTGTGCGAGGGATGGGTAGGCACCCTGGCCCACTTCGCCGGCATGAAGTCCGCCAAGGAGTACCCGCTTGCGATAGGCAAGGCCTCCTGGCATGGCGAACCCGTGGTCGCGGTTGTGGCCGAGAGCCGCGGCATTGCCGAGGACGCCGTCGCGCGCGTGGTCGTCGCGTGGGAGCCCCTGCCCGCTGTCACGGATGCGGAAAGCGCCCTTGACCCCTCCACACCCCTGATTCACCCCGAGCTGGGAGACAACCTCGCCTTCAAGCTTGATCTCAACTCCGGCGACGTGGAGCAGGCGTTCAGGGAGGCCGATGCCGTCTTCAGCGACAGTTTCTGGATGGGGCGCCACACCGGCGTGACCTTAGAGCCACGGACCATTCTCGCTGACTTTGACCCCTCAGAGCAGCGCCTGACCGTGTATCACTCCTTCCAGGCGCCCAATATGATGCAGGACATCCTGGCCCGGCACTTGCGCCTCCCCGAGCACAACGTCCGCGTGATCTGCAAAGACGTGGGCGGGAGCTTCGGCATCAAGGTGCACATCTACCCGGACGAGATGGCCACCTGCGCGCTGGCGGTGATGCTCGGCCGTCCGGTGAAGTTCGTGGCTGACCGGCTCGAGTCCTTCCTGAGCGATATCCACGCTCGCGACCACCGGGTGAGCGCCGAGATCGCGGTCAAGCGGGATGGCACGATCCTCGGGATGAAGCTGGACGACCTCACCGGGATCGGCCCCTACTCGGTCTACCCGCGCACCAGCGCGGTGGAGGGCAACCAGACTGTCCGGTTGACACCGTGTGTGTACAAGTTCCGCAACTACGCGGCCAGCCTGAAGGTGGTCTTCCAGAACAAGACGCCCATGTGCCAGTACCGCGCCGTGGGCCACCCCATCGCCTTCGCGGTGATGGAAGCGATGGTGGACCGGGTGGCGCGCGAGCTCGGGCTTGACCCGGTAGAAGTGCGGCGGAAGAACTTCGTCACGAGCGACATGTATCCGTACACCGCGCCAACCGGCTACTTCTTCGAACGCCTCTCGCATGAGGAAGCGCTCGAGAAACTCCTCGAGATGTCAAACTACCGGGCCCTCTGCGCCGAGCGCGATGCCCTTCGATCGCGCGGGATCTATCGCGGGCTCGGCCTCTGCGCCTTCGTCGAGCTGACGACGCCAGGTCCGGCCTTTTACGGGGTGGGCGGCGCGCGGATTTCCTCCCAGGACGGCTGCACGATCAAGCTGGAACCTTCCGGAAAGCTCACCTGCATCACGGGCGTGACCGAGCAGGGGCAGGGCACCGACACAATGATCGCCCAGGTGGTGGCCACGGCTGTCGGTGCGCGCTTGGAGGACGTCCGTGTGCTCACCGGGGATACCCTGGTGTCTCCCTACGGGGGCGGGACCTGGGCCTCGCGCGGCGCCGGCATCGGGGGGGAAGCGGCGCTCCTGGCGGGCAAGGCGCTGAAGGAGAACATTTTAAAAGTCGCGGCGGCCATCCTGAACTGTCAGCCAGAGGACCTGGACGTCAGAATGGGCAAGATCGTCGACGCCGTGACCGGCGAGGTGCGGCTGGACCTGGCCGAGCTGGGCCGGGTCGCCTACTTCCGGCCCGACACGCTGCCCAAGGACTTCCAGTCAGAACTTGCGGTCACGCGCCACTACGTGCCCCGCCACCAGGGCTTCGCCTTTACCAACGGGATCCAGCTCTCCTACGTCGAGGTGGACGCGGACACTGGCTTCGTCCGGCTTCTCGGGCACTGGGCCGTGGAGGACTGCGGGCGGATCATCAACCCCCGCCTCGTGGACGAGCAGCTCCGCGGCGCCATCGTCCAGGGGATCGGCGCCGCCCTGTTCGAGCACTGCGTGTACGACGCGCAAGGCCAGCTCTTGACCGCGACGATGATGGACTACCTGGTGCCCATGGCCGCCGAGATGCCCGAGATCATCGTGGGCCATGTCGAGACCCCCACCGCCTTCAGCGAGGGCGGGTTCAAGGGCGCGGGGGAGGCCGGTGTGGCCGGGGCCCCGGGAGCTGTGCTGAACGCTGTCAACGACGCCCTCGCCCCGTTCAAGGCCCGGGTGACGCATCAACCCATCACGCCAGAAGTGATCCTCAAAGCGCTGGGCAAGCTCTAGCGGGCTGAGTATTGAAGATGATGCGACTCAACGATCGGGTGGCGATCGTGACTGGCGCGAGCAAGGGGATTGGTTCCGCCATCGCCGTGGCGCTGGCATCCGAGGGAGCGAAGGTCGTGCTGGCGGCCCGTAACGAAGCGGGTCTGCGTGAAACCGGCCGCCTCATCGGCGATGCGGAGAGGTGGCATGCGGTCAAGACCGATGTCACCTCCGAACATGACGTGGCGGAGATGGTCCGCCAGAGCGTCAAGCAGTTCGGAACGATCCACATCCTTGTGAATAACGCGGGGATCGCAGG
>CAYFIG010000041.1:9813-10552 GCA_964342905.1 uncultured bacterium | reverse complement strand
GAGCGATTCCGCCAGACCTTCCAGCGTGTGGTCCCGCGGGAGCTGGAGCGAATCAACGGGATCGTCGAGCGACTCCTCCAGCTCGCCCGGCCGACCCGGTTGAGCTTCAAGCCGGTGCGGCTCCCCGTGCTCTTAAACCGCGTCCTGGAGCTGTACGCCAACCAAATCGAAGCGAAGCACATTACTGTGGTGCGCGAATACGCTCGGGATCTTCCCGCCATTCAGGCAGACCAGGAGCACCTCTACCAGACCCTGGTGAACCTTGTGGCCAATGCGCTCGAGGCGATGGATCCGGGCGGCCGCCTCACGCTGCGCGCGGGATGGAGCGAAGGCGCGGATCCCTTCCTGCTCCCCCGTCGGTGGAGTCTCAATCGCCGCGTCAAGGTGGAAATCGAAGATACCGGGACTGGCATCCCCCCTTCCGAGGCCGACAAGGTCTTCAACCCGTTCTTCACGACGAAGGCAGGCGGAACGGGTCTCGGGCTCGCCGTCGCCCACAAGATCATCGAGGACCACGGGGGAACCATCAGCTTCCGGAGCACGCCCGGGGTCGGGACAACCTTCAGGGTTGTCCTTCCGCTGACCCCAACTCCGCATGTCGAGATGAGAGGCGATGGCGACTCATCTGGGTGATCTTGTCGCCTTCACGCAGTCCCTGTCGGGCCAGGACCAGCCGGAGGTCGTGGTCGGCAAGGCCCTCGATTGTACGCTGGCGGTTCTCCAGGAGACGGCGGGCGTC
>CAYFIG010000041.1:8836-9803 GCA_964342905.1 uncultured bacterium | reverse complement strand
GCGCTCATCCGGACCCCGCAGGGCCTCCTCAGTGTCACCGCGCGTCAGGGGATGAACCAGGCGGGCGAAACAGCGGTTCAGGCGTTGTGTGACCCGGGAAACCCGGTCGTTCGCGCCATCGAGGGTTGCCGGTGTCAGCTCGTGACGGTCGAAGATGACCGGCTCGTTCCGGAGATGCGTTCTCCTCTGCCCGGCAAGGATAGGCAACTCCTCGCGGTGGTTCCCTTCGTCGCTCTCGGCGAGTCCTTCGGAGGGGTGGTCCTCTTCCTCCACCAGGAGCCGGACAAACTGGTCTGGGAAGAATATCTTCCCTACATCAGCGCCGCGGCTGGGGTGGCCCTGGCCCAGACCCGGCTCAAGGAAACGATCGCCAGGCAAGGGCGTCTGGTTTCGCTTGGGCGGGTGGCCGCGGGGGTTGCGCACGAGCTGAGGAACCCGCTCACGGTCCTCGGCGTCACCCTGGAGCTTCTCCGATACGACCCTCAAGCCGGCGAGGACGCTCGGACGAAGCTGGACAGGGTGCAGGACGCCTTTCAGCAGGTGGCCCAACTCATCGATGGGCTGGCGGGATACTCGAAGCCGACGAGGGCGACCGCGGACCTCGTCTTGCTCTCCGATCTCTTCTCCACGCTCGTGAAGCTCCTGGACCCCGAGGCTCGGTCCCGGCAGATCAAGATCGGGGTCTGGACGAGCCCACCATCCCTTGCCATAAGGGGCGGTCGGGGCCAGCTCCTCGAGGTGCTCATCAACCTGGTTGAAAACGCGATGGATGCCATCGAGCGGGACGGCAGGATTACGCTTCAGGCCGAGCCGGCCGGTGGTGCGGTGCGAATCTCGGTCCGCGACTCGGGACCGGGAATCGCTCCCGAGCTGCTCGATCGGATCTTTGACCCCTTCTTCACCACCAAGGCCAACGGCACCGGGTTGGGGCTTGCCATCGTGCGCGAGATCGTTGAACGCTTCGGGG
>CAYFIG010000041.1:2549-8826 GCA_964342905.1 uncultured bacterium | reverse complement strand
ACTAGCAAGATTTTCTCCATTGACACGACGCGGCAAGTTCGTGACAATCCGGGTGGAGTCGCAGCCGGGGGGCGGGACCGAGTTTATTGTGACTTTCCCGTCGGCCTTGGGGAACGACGGGCCAGTAAAGTAACGGTCACTGATTCTTCAAGACCTGTTGGGTTAACCGCTGGACCTCCGCCGGCGCAAAGGGTTTGCTGAGACAGGAAGGTCCGATTCGCCCGAGAAACGCTCTCGTGTCCGGGCTCAGCGTGTCTCCCGTGAGGAAGATGAACCGCTGGTGCAGCCCCGGGTGGCGACGCTCCACCTCCCGGTAGAGGCCCGGCCCGTCGAGCCCGGGCATCTTGATGTCGCACAGGATCAAATCGTAGGTTCGCTGCCGGAGCTTATCCAGGGCCGAGGTCCCGTTGGACGCCGTCTCGACCTGATGTCCATCGGCGGAAAGCATGTCAGCCAACACCTCCGCGACGTCGGGCTCATCGTCCACCACCAGCACCGCTCGCCCCCGGACGAGCGACGTGGGGTCGGCCACTCCGACCTGAGGCGTGGTCCCGGGTAACTCTCCCAGAGGCAGCTCAACTCGAAACACGGCGCCCTGCCCGGGCCGGCTGTCCACCCTGATCGTCCCCCCATGGGCCTCGATGATTCCGTGGCAGAGGGAGAGTCCTAATCCGGTCCCCTGCTCCGTGGCTTTGGTGGTGAAGAAGGGCTCGAAGATCCGCCCCTGAATCTCGGGCGGGACCCCGGGACCGGTGTCGGCCACCGTGAGAGACAACCGCTCCTGTGCCAGGTCGTACTGGGTCGTGAAGGTGAGCCGTCGCGGCGGTTGGGTCTCGCGCATTGCGTGGTGGGCGTTGGTAACGAGATTGACCACGACCTGGTGAAGCTGGTTAGGGTCAGCCCAGAGGACGGGGAGATCGTCGACGAGGTCCAGCGTGACCTGTACGTCGTCCACCCGGAGGGGGTAGGCCAGCAGTTCCACAGCCTCCCGCACAACCTGGTTGAGCCTCACCTGCTCATGCTCCGGAGGGCGCTGGCGCGCGAGCGTGAGGAAATTCCGCACAATGCGCGCGCAGCGTTCCGCGGCCTTGGAAATCTTCTCGGCCCGCTCCGCGAGCGGCCCGCCCCCTACCATCTGGCGGAGGAGGGCGGTCTGACCCGTCACGACCGACAGCGGATTGTTCAGCTCGTGCGCCACCCCCGCCAGGAGTTGGCCCATGACCGCGATTTTTTCGGTCTGAAGGAGCCGCGACTGAGTTCGCTGAAGCTCTTCGAAACGATCCTTAAGCTGCTGGTATAACCGAACATTCTCGAGGGCGATGGATGCGTGGTCCGCGAGAATTGTCAGAAGACGCTCCTCCATCGCGCTGAATTCTCGGGGACGGTGGCTCGCCACCGCCAGCAGCCCGCCCAGCCGTCCGGCACTCACCAGCGAAACCGCCAGGATACGCCCGGGGTGCTCGACTACGGCGGCGATGGGGTGAGGACTCCGGGTGCCAGCGAGGAGGTCAGCGATGGGCACCCGCCGCTCCGCTGCTGCCCGTTCCCGGAACCGCTCCTCGAGCCGAAACCGGAGGGCCCGCAGTGCTGACTCCTCGATGCCAGCCCAGCCCACTGGATGGAGCTCGGTTCCGCCAACCAGCCAGAGGATACCCATGTCCGCCTTGAACAGCTGCATCGCGGCCTTTGTCACACCTTGGACAAGCTCGCTCAGATCCTGGAGCGTAGAGATGGACCCGGTCAGACCGCTCAAGACCAAGAGGGCGTCCTTCTCATCGGCGAGGCGGCGCTGAGCGAGAACGTTCTCCAGGGTCGACGGGAGCTTGGTGAGGTAGCCTTCCCGTTTGATAACGTAGTCGGCGGCTCCGAGCTTGAAGGCCTGGACCGCTGTCTGCTCGTCCGCCTGCCCCGTAACCATCACCGCGGGAACGGTGATCCGTTCGTCCCGGAGCGCCTTGAGAACCTCGATCCCGGAGACGTCGGGCATCCGGTGGTCCAGGAGGAAAAGATCGTACGGCACGGCTCTGAGCCGTTCTAGCGCCTCCCGGCCTCGCGAGACCACATCGAGATGGAGATGAGGACCGTGCTCTATGAAGGCCCTGCGCGTCAGCTCCACATCGGCGGGGTCGTGCTCGGCGTAGAGTACGCGGACGGTGGTTTGCCTCAGCTCGGTCGTCGACCGGAACCACCGAAAGGCTCCCTCCACTACCGGCGGCAGCGTTTCCAGGTAACCCGGCCGCTTCACCACATAGTCCGCGGCGCCCGCTTTAAGCAGACGCACTGCGGATTGGACGTCCCCCAACCCCGTGACCAAGACTACCGGTACGCGGAATTCCCTGGCCTTGATCGCTTCCAGGAGATCCAGCCCCGTTCCATCAGGGAGACGGTAGTCGGAGAGGATGAGGTCCAGATCGCCGCAGGCGAGCTGGTCGAGAGCCTCGACCACCGTTTCCACCAGCTTCAGCTTGAGGTGGGGGGCGTGGCGTTGTAGGTAGTGGCGGGTCAGTTCCCGGTCCGACGGGTCATCTTCCACATAGAGAACCCGGATCGACTCCATCGGAGTCACCCTCCCCGACCCACCCCCGGATACGGAACGTTCGTCAAGATCCAGTAGAGATCAACGCGCTCTATTACTTCCTGGAACGTCTCGAACTCCACCGGCTTGACGAGGTAGCTTGCCGCGCCGAGCTCGTAGCTGCGCTTGATATCCCGGTCCTCTGAGGACGTCGTGAGCACCACGACCGGGATGTTCCGGTATACCGGATGGCTCTTGAGCTCGCGCAAGACTTCCAGGCCGTCCGCCTTCGGCAGGCGGAGGTCTAGCAGGATGAGTCCGGGAACCGGAGCCCCGCTGGCAAATGCTCCCCGCCGGTAGATGTAGTCCAGCGCCTCCTCCCCATCACGGACCACCACGATGGGATTGGCGAGCTTCCGCCTTCGGAAAGTCCGGAGGGTCAGTTCCACATCTGCCGGGCTGTCCTCCACCAGCACGATCGGAAACCGGTCGCTCATGCCTTCCCTACCGCACCGGCCGGAAGTGCCACGTAGAAGGTACTCCCTTTCCCAGGCTCGGACACCGCCCACGCCCGTCCACCGTGACGGTCAGCCACCTTTCGGACGATGGCCAACCCAACGCCGGTCCCCGGATACTCCTCCTGCCGGTGGAGACGCTCAAAGATCTGGAAGATCCGGTCGTGATACTTCATGTCAAAGCCGACCCCGGTGTCGGTCACGGAGAGGATGAGGGCGTCCTCCTCCCGCCGCGACGCGATGGTGATCGTCCCGCCGTCCCGGCTGAATTTCACCGCATTTTCGAGCAGGTTGGCCAGCGCTTCGCGGAGCCCTTCCGGCTCTGCCGCCACCTCCTCAACGGCAAGCTCCATCCGGAATGTTAGCCCTCGAGCCCGAACATTCTCCTCCAACTCCTCACATATCCGCTCCAGGAGCGGCCGCAGCGACACCCGCTCGGTCTTCACCTTGCCCCGGTCCAGGCGGGAGTAGCGGAGGAGGTCGTCGATCAACTCGCCCATCCTCCGGGCTGAGGACTGGATCATGCCGAGATGGTGGCGTCCCGTCTCGTCGAGCCGGTCGGCGTAGTCGTCGAGGATGGCCCGGGCAAATCCGTCCATTCCCCGAAGGGGTGCCTTCAGGTCGTGAGACACGGTGTAGGTGAACGCTTCGAGCTCTCTGTTGGCGGCTTCGAGAGCGGCGGTGCGTTGGGCCAAGGCCTCTTCCGCCCGCTTGCGCTCGTTAACTTCCTTAGAGAGCTCTTTATTCGCCCGCTGGAGGTTCTCCACAAGCCCTCGGTTTTCCACCAACAGCCGCTGCTGCTTCAAGGCGTTACGGATGATGCTGTGCACCTGGTCCATGTTGAAGGGTTTGGTAACGTAGGCGAACGCTCCCTCGTTCAGCGCCTCCAACGCGGTTTCCAGGCTGGCGTAGCCCGTGATAAGAATGAAGGCCGCCTCGGGGTTGATTTCCTTAAGGGTCTCCAGAATCTCGAGGCCGCTGGCGTCGGGGAGCTTCAGGTCCGCGATCACGACATCCGCGGGAGATCGCTTGAGATACGCAATGGCCTCTTTGCCGCTCTTGCAGGCAGTCACCCGGTATCCCTGGTCTTCCAGGTTGGCGGCCAGGGTATTCCGCATCCCGCTTTCGTCTTCGACTACCAGGATGTTCGCCGAGTCCGTGGTCACGTGGCCTGTCCCGCAATGCTCTTAACGAGCGCTATGATACTTTCGACGTCAAAGGGCTTGCGGGCCACGGGGTAGGCGCCTCCTTCGATCGCCTGTTTTATGGAATCCTCCAGCACGAAGCCGGTCATGAATATCACCCTGGCCTGGGGATCCACGGCCTTGATCTCTTGCCAGGTAGCGACCCCATCTTTGCCGGGCAGCTTTATGTCCATGAAGATGATGTCGTAGTGGCTGTCTTTGACCATTTCGATCGCCTCGTTCCCGTCGGCGGCTTCGGCCACTCGGTGGCCTTTGTCTCTTAGGATCTCGCTCAGGACCTTCCGGTCCGACGAGCGGTCGTCAACCACCAGGATGACGACAGTTCTGAGTACCGATTCGACAAGGCTGACGACCTTCTCAATATCAAAGGGCTTGTAGATTACGGAGAAGGCGCCCTCCTCCAGGGCCTCTTTCACCAGGTCTTCCACGGCAAAGCCTGTCATCATCACCACCAGGGACCTCGGGCTGATCTTTTTGATCTCCCGGAAGGTCTGCACGCCGTTGATGCCGGGCATCTTGATGTCGATGAAGATCAGGTCAAAGGCCGTTCGCCGTGCTGCATCGACGGCCTGGTACCCGTCCTCTACCCCGGTCACGTGGTACCCCTGGTCCTCCATGAGTCCCGCCAGGGTCAGGCGCATGCTTCGCATGTCGTCAACGACCAGGATCTTAGGCTTGGTCTCGGCCATGGCTCTTCTCCTGTCCTCCCGTGTGTGCGGTCTTTGGGCTGCTACGCATTGTTCAGGGGAAGCCGGATGGTGAAGGTAGCGCCCTCACCCGGTTTGCTAGTGACGCTGATGCTGCCCGCATGTCTTTCGATGATCTGTTTGACGATTGCCAACCCCAGCCCGATGCCCCGCGGCTTGGTGGTAAAGAGGGGATCGAAGACCTTAGGCAGGTCGGCATCAGATATTCCGCCACCCGTATCGCGGAATTGCAACTCCACAAATCCATCGGTGGCCTTAGCACTGATGGTGAGAGTGCCCCCCTTGGGCATGGCCTCGTCGGCGTTTTTGATCAGGTTCGCGAAGGCCCTGCGGAGCTGCTCGCTGTCCGCCAACACCTTCGGGAGCGCAGGCGGGAACTCTTTGATGAGGTTGACGTTTTTCTTGATCGCGGCACGGGACAGGGCCTGCTCCACCACACTCTCGAGTGCAGTGGGGGAGAACTGGGACGGATTGACCCGGGCGAAGTCCATCAGGTCTGTGATGATCTGGTTGGAAGTGTCTACCTCCTCGCCCATGATCTCCAGAAACTCGCCAATCCTGGGGTTATCCTTGACCAGGTCGGAGCCGCGCACCTTCCCCTTAATGTAGTAGGCAGCGTTCTTGATGGCCCCCAGGGGGTTCCTCAGCTCGTGAGCCACCCCGGCCGACAGCTCACCGATGGCCGCCAGCCTCTCCGTTCGCACCAATCGCTCCTGAGTCTCTCGGAGCTCCGCAGTCCGTTCTTGGACCTGCTTTTCGAGTTCGACATTAAACGACTGGAGCTGGCTTCGTTGCCTCACAATGGTTCTCCAGCCCCCCCAAACAATGGAGACCAAGCCTCCGTAGAGAACCACAAACCCTCCGGCTACTGACCCGAACAACCAGCCACGCAGGTGATTGATCCGTTGCGCCGTCGGCAGATAATACTGGTAAATCTCAAGGACGCCTCGCGGTTCGGTGGCACCAGGAAACATGATGGGGGTGTACACTTCTATCAGGGTGCCCAGATGTCTTTCGCGAACGTTTTCCGGATCCTTCGGGATCTTGATTTGAATGGCTTTCTCCCCGCGCAGTGCCTTGAGGAGGTTTTGGTTATTGGGAAATTTTTCCCCGACGCCGGCTGGGTCGTTTGAGTAGATTACGGCACCGTCTTTTGCCCAGAGCTTGATGCGCGCGGTTCGCTCGGAAACTATGGACTGCTGCACAAACCCATGGAACTTGGAATACCGCTCGCCGGTCATTGGAACTTCAAGATCAGCGGGTGTGATTACGCGGAGCAGACGCCCTGAAGAAGCGCCTATCGCCTCATCAGCCAGCGCCTGAAGAGCGTCTGAC
>CAYFIG010000041.1:753-2539 GCA_964342905.1 uncultured bacterium | reverse complement strand
TCTGACTGAATTTTGTTCGATAGGGTCAAGGCGATGACCGCTGCGATAGCAGCTATCACCACGAAGCTGACGACTGAGAACTGGACCAGTAGGTTTTCTCGTAGCCTTCCCATTTCGCACTCCTTCACATTTGCGGCTCTGCCTCGGTCATCACCCACCCGTCTACGGCTTTCACCACGACAGCCTCAGGCAGCCGGTAGTCGGTGGGCTTTGCCCGCGAGATGTGGGAGACCCTGGCCGGAGAAGAAGTGGTCGGCCAGGAGCTGAATCTCCCCGCTGTCGGCATCGGCGCACGCCCGCCTTGCCCCATACCCGCTACTGCAGGGTGCATGCCAGCGGAACGACAGAGAGAAGCTACAGGCGAAACAAGAAGTTCCAAGGATTTGTCCGCGATGCTGGAAGGCGGCGGTGCCAGGATGACACTGCGGGATTGCCAGTTTAGCTCTAGCGGGAGTTGACCATTCTCGAGGGCTCAGCCGAGGAGCTCCTCCAGTCGGCCGAGGTGAAGCGGATTTTCCTGGGCGGCTAGGCCGGAAGGGCGCGCGCGGCTGGGATTTCGGGACGTGGTAGAATGACGTGAAGGGTTCGGCTATGCCCAGGCCGGGTGAGATCGTTAAAGTCATTCTGACTTATGCGGACTACTGCCTGCTACCCAACGATGGCCGGCGGTACAAGATCTTTGACGGGGAGCTCGCCGTGACACCAGCCCCGAGCCCCACCCATCAGGAGCTTCTTCTAAACCTCCTGCGCGTCCTGGATGACCACGTTAGATCTCACAACCACGAGGACCGGCTCGCCGAGGAGCGCCACCTTGCCGGCAATCCCTTCGCCCATCTTGATCTCAACGTTGGCGATGAGTTCCTCCGACAGTCCCCGCGCCGCGGCGACCCGGAGTATCTGGCGCTCCGGATCCACGAGCATGATCGAGCCAATAGACGCCCTCACCGTCCGCATCGTCCGCTCCAGAACGAGGGACAGGAGATCCTGGATCTTCGGGATCTTGGCTGACAACTCCACCATCTCGTTCAGCGTCGAGAGCTTGAACACGAGATCCTCGAGGCGGTCTGTGGAGGCCCGCAAGTCCACGAGCATCCGGCCGAATGCGTCGGCGATCTGGCCGATCTCGGCCACCTGGCCGAGGCCGGGCACCGCGGGCACCGCGGCTTCTCCCGGCGGCGCCACAAGATCGGCCGGCTTCGACGTTGCAACGGTCTGGGCCAGCTTTGAGATCCGATCGACCATCCGCCGAAAGATCACAAAGCCCAGGAGGGCGATGATTAAAGCCAGGAATATCCCGACCTGAACCTCTGTTTCCGTGACCAGCTCGTAGCGCCATAGGATGTAGAGGAAGAGAAGCAACGGGAGGAGCGCGGTGAGGGCGAAGATGGTCGCGGCGGCCCGGCGGAGGCTAAAGGTCTGAGAGAAGAGGCGGGGAAACTTCATGACCCCCCCCAAGGCTAACCCCAAATTCATCGCCTGGCTATTATAGTACGAAGTCCACATCTCTCTAAACCCCGCAGTCCCTGGGCGCGTCGCGTCATCTGCCCACGGACACGTTCGGTGGCGGATATCGTTGAGGGGCTCTCGGCGGCCCAAGTCTTCCCGGACGATGGCCATGAGACCCGGAAGGCATCAGCCTCAAGACGGGACAAAGGCGACAAGAACTGGAGCGGGCGAGCGGATTCGAACCGCCGACGTCCAGCTTGGGAAGCTGGCATTCTGCCACTGAATTACGCCCGCTTGCCCCTTATTCTATGCGCCCGGTCCCCGGTGGTCAATTGCATCC
>CAYFIG010000041.1:0-743 GCA_964342905.1 uncultured bacterium | reverse complement strand
GAATTACGCCCGCTCGCCTCCTATTCTAGTGGCTGGATTCGGCTTGTCAACTCCACCTGCCCGTGACGGACCAGATACGCGAGGGCTTCCTCGCGGGTCCTCACCTGCTCCAGGTCCTGGGCCTCGCGAGCCAGGGCAAGGAGCCGGCCCACCAGCGGCCCCGGCGCGAGACCAAAAGCTGCCATGACGTCCTCACCCCGAAGGAGCGGGGGCACCGCCACCCGCGCTTGGTCCTCATTCAAGCCGCCCAGGAGATCGGCCACCAGCCGGCCTGCGGGCCCGCGCCACACGGCCAGGGGCGAGAGGCCCCGAACCGCGGCGGCATCCGCGAGGGCGAGGAGGAGGAGATCCTGCGCGTCGCTGCCCAGGTCTCTGAAGAATCGATACCGAGCCCGGCGGCTGACCTCGGGAAGCTGGCCGAGGTGCATCGGCCTCAAGTGCTGGCGCACCAACCGCTCCAGCACTGCGGTCGCCGCGCTGGAAAACCGAAGTCGGTGCGCGATTACCTTCGCCATTTCCCCGCCGACAGCGTCGTGCCCGATGAAGCGGGTACGCCCATCTACCACCTGGCGACAGGCGGGCTTGGCCACGTCGTGGAGGAGCGCGGCCAGCTTCAGCACTTCCCGCCGGGTGAATCCATCCCCGAGCGGCTCTGCCAGGTGGGGCGTCAGCTCATCGTGGTACGGACCGAGTGCTCCGAGCTCAGCCAGGAGCTGATCCACGGCCTCCACGGCCCGGAGCGA
>CAYFIG010000040.1:0-10811 GCA_964342905.1 uncultured bacterium | reverse complement strand
CATCGGAAGGGTACACCGCCTTTCCCTTTTTACACACCCCTTGATCCTAGCTCGTGCTAACTCCACAAAATCCTCAAGAGTTTAGTGAGAAAATTTTGCAATATTTGCAATACAGGCGAAGAGAGTAGTGTCCTGATGGTCTCGAATGACCTCATTAACGAACGTCTTTCCGACCGTCATCTGTTTGGGACCGGCGAACCTCCGGTTGAGGGTGGCGGCGATCCTGCGGCAGCCG
Organism: uncultured bacterium; assembly: GCA_964342905.1. GTDB lineage: Bacteria > Methylomirabilota > Methylomirabilia > Rokubacteriales > CSP1-6 > CAYFIG01. The sequence goes on along the minus strand of CAYFIG010000040.1, from coordinate 10,576 downwards.
GCGTCCGGCATCAGCGCCTTGAGCCGGAGGACCTCGCGCCGGACCCAGGGAGGTTTAGGGGGAGAGAGGTAAACCGGGTTGCGGTCCTGCTTGCCCGTCCTTCTTCCGAACCGGAGCCAGGGCTTTTCCCGGAAGAGGAGCATCCGTAGGAGTTGGAGCAGGCGCCGGTACACGGTGCGAAGCCAGCACAGGAACAGCCACATGGAGACTCCTTTGGACCCGGGACGGTGGACCGGGAACAGCTTGAGGGAGGCCAGGCGCGGGCCTTCCGGTGAGGCGCGGATCCGCGGGTTATTCCACAAGGGGAGACACGCAAGAACATGGGCACGGGCCGGGCGGATCGGCGCCGTGGGTCAAGAGAAGAGGGCGCGGACTTCTCTCAGGTGGGTAATCGCGGCCCAGACAAGGACGCCGCGCCGTTCCAGCTCCTCCCGGTCGGCCCGGTAGGCGATGAACGGCACCCCTCTGGCCTGAGCCGCGAGGCCGTCGACCCAGGAGTCGCCAACAAGGAAGATCTCCTCCAGGTCCGGCCAGCGCTCGAAGATGACTCTGAGCCCATCCGGATCTGGCTTCAGATGGCGCACCTCGTCCCGGCTAACGATCAGATCCAGGTGCGGGGTCAGGGCGAAGCGCTCCAGCACCTGACGGGCGACCGCCCCGCCGTTGTTCGTCCAGACCACGGTCCTGAACCCAACGGCCCGCGCGGCTCGGAGGGCCTCGAGGGCGCCGGGCTCAAGCTCCGCCTCCTGGAGGGCTCGCTGCTCACGGGCGAGCGCGATCTCCCAGAACTCGCCCTCGAGGCTTGGCGCCCGCTCCCTGACGAAGCGGGCCAGCTCGGGAGCTGACCACCGGGAGTCGCGCACCGGCAACTCCACGCCCTGGTCCCGGAGGAAAACCAGGAGATCCTGGGCCATGGCGCGGAGGTCGAGCGGGGAGCTGACCAGGGTGTGGTCCAGGTCGAAGACGAGGACGCGAGGTCCGGGCACCGGGCTAGGCCAGCCGCTCCAGGAAGTCTCTCAGAAGATCCAGGCTTCCGCGATCAACGGTCCGGTGGGCCACGATCACGGGGGCCGCGGGCGGGAGCATCGTCCTGAGCTTGTCAACGGCTTGCTCTGAAGAGACCACGGCAGCAGTGTCCTTCACCACCAGCTCGATGGACCAGGGGTCGTCGGTGGAGGCGAGGAGTGGTCGGAAGTGGATCATCCCGACCGACTGGACTGAGCGGAGAAGGTTCTGGCTGCCGAGGGGCGTCGTACAGACAAACCCGACGGCAGTTCCCTCGGGAAGCTCTGCGAGGCGGAGTAAGATTGAGGGGTTCGGCTCAGCGAGGAGTCCCACCACAGGGATCGACTCCTGGGCCAGGGTCTTTTTGACCTCGGTGAGGTGAAAGAACGTCGTGATCACTACCGGGTAGTCCCGGAGGAACCCCGGTGCGGTCCGATAGCGCTCTGCCAGCTCCTCGATCAGGATCCGATCCACAGCGAGGGGCAGCTCGGCCTCCAACTCGTCGCGATAGCGGCAAAGCTCCGCCCAGTTACACTCCACCAGAACGGCGCGAGTCTTTGCCGTCGGTTTCGTGGTCAGGAGCGGCGCTCGGGCGCCGGCAGCGGCCAGGAACTCTTCCGGGGTAAAGCCGAGGCGTCGCGCCTGGGCCAAGGCTTGGTCAGAAAGCCGATCCAGGGCCTGGGTTCTCCTCGACTCGCGGATCGGCGGCCGATCCGACACGAAGGTGCCGCGCCCCTGGTAGGAATCGAGGCAGCCATTCTCCTGGAGGTCAGCCAGCACCCGGGTCACGGTGTTCCGGTTGATCCCGAGAAAGCCAGCGAGTTGGCGCACTGTGGGGAGCTGGGTTCCCGGCTTGAGGGTGCCGGTTGCGATCAGGTGACGGAGCTGGGTTTTGAGCTGGAGGTGGACCGGGACCGCGCTCTGCCGGTTCACCTTGAGACCGGCAGGTATCGTGATGTGAGCGGGATCACGCCGTGGCACGCTGAGCGACTCAATAAGTCTTAGTGTCCTAGGACACTAGAACAATATGAATGGCTGTGTCAAGCGAAATGTTATGATAGGCTCCAGGGTGTCATCATGAGACGTTGGGCTCGGGCCTTACCCTTCCCGGCCTTCCTTCTAGTTTTCCTTGTTCTTCCCGGCTCTCTGGCGGCCCAGGGCGAGGCCGACCGCCTCTGGTTGATCGGATCTCACGCGTTTACCGATCAGCTCTACCCGCTCGCCCGCCGGGTACTCGAACGGCTTCTCGAGCGTTATCCCAAGGACGCGCGGTTCCCCGACGCCACACTCCTTCTTGGCAAAACCGAGCTTGCCCTTGGTGAGCTGGCCCGAGCGCTGGAGAGCTTCAGACGGGCTCGACAGCTCACGCCGCCGCCGGGCCAACCAGAAGAGGCCCAGTTCTGGGAAGGCGAAACGCTCTTCCAGATGAAGCGGTATCAGGAGGCACGGGCGGTGTATGACGCGCTCTTGGCCGACAACGCCGCCTCCCCTCTCGCGCCAGATGCGCTCTACGGCTACGCGTGGTGCGAGCTTAAGCTCAAACGGCCAGACCCCGCGGTGACCGCCTTCCGCCAGCTCAGAGAGACATGGCCCGAGCACGCCCTGGCGCCATCGGCGACATATTACCTCGCCCGGACCCTCATCGAGCTCAAGCGGGCGAATGAGGCGGCAACCCTGCTTCTCCCCTTTGCCTCCCGCTACCCGGCCCATCACCTGGTTCCCGAGGCGCGGTACCTCCTCGGGTGGAACCGGCTCGCGGCGGGGAAGACTGACGAGGGCATTACGGATCTGCGGGCGTTCATCGCCGATTACCCGACCCACGAGCTCGTGTCCCAGGCCCGGCGGGCCATCACCAGTGCCCTTCTCCGCCATGGAAGAGAGCCTGAGCTAGCCGAGGAGTATCGCACCCTGCTGAGTCAGTCTCCACCCACAGCCGAAGGACTCTATGATGCCGGCCTCCTCGCCCAGAAGCTCGGCCGGTCAAAAGACACCGAAGCAGCATGGAAGCGGCTCCGCAGCGAGTTCCCGGCTCATGTTCTGGCCGGGCGGGCGTCCCTCAAGCTGGCGCAGGCGGCGTTCAACCGAAACCAGTTTAAAGAGGCGCTGACCCTGGCCCGGGAGGCCAGCAAGAGCCAGGAGGAACCGGTGCGGATGGAGGCCTTGCTCCTGGTCGGCGAGAGCGAGATCAAGGCCAGTCGCTTTCAGGCGGCGCTCAAGGCATTCGAGGCCGTCCTCGCGATTGAGTCGGCGGACTCCGCCCTTCACTTCCGCGCTCTCGCTGGCAGCGGGCTGGTCCACGAGGAGCTCCGCCACTGGGCAGAGGCCGCCAAGCGCTACGCGAAGGTGGCGGCCGAGAGCCCGGATGAGGTTCTAAAGCAGTGGGCCAAAGCCCGGTTGGCGGCTGTCCAGGCCAAGTCTGAGCCGCCGAAGCCCAAAGCCGCACCGAAACCCAAACGGGAGAAGCCCAGCCCATGAAGCGGCTTAGCTCTGTGTTGGTTAGCCTCGGGGTGCTCTGGAGCGGATTGGGCGCGGCTGCCCCGCTCGCGCCCCTCGATCTCCCGCCTCCTGATCTGGTGCCGCTTATTCGTCTCGCTGGGCCGCCGCTCGACAAGCCCCCGGTGAACTTCCCAGAGATGCTCCAGCCCGCCCCGCCGGGTCCCGGCACCGGAGGCATGGATGGGATCCCGCCGCTCCCGCCACCGCCCCTCGTGGTCGATCTGTCTCAGAAGCCGATGGCCCCGCTTCCGCCGCCGCGGATCCTCGCCTGCAATCCTCTCGGCACGTTCCTCGAAGTGACCTCCGAGCTTCTCGAGTGTGGCCGGGCCCGCTTCCAACGGGGGGAGCTGGAGGATGCGCGGACAGCTCTGGAGAGAGCGGTGCGCGGCGGCACTGACCGGGCCGTGGTGAGAGAAGCCCGCTACTGGCTCGGGGAGACGCGCTTCCGCCTGAATCGCCTGGAGGAGGCGGAGCGAACCCTGCTCCTGGTGTATCAGGACGCGCCGTCGAGCGAGCTGGGACTCCATGCGCTCCACTCCCTTGGCTGGCTCGCCCTCCGGCTCAACGACCCCGGCCGCGCCCGCGCGAGCTTCGAGCAAGTGATCAAGGCGAGGCCACCGCCTGAGGTGGCTCCCTACGCGAGTCATGGTCGGGCTCTCGCGCTCTACTTCCAGCAGCAGTACGCTCAGGCCCGCGCCGCCTGGCAGGCGCTCTCTACTCGGAGCCTTCCCGCGCCGCTGGCTCTAGAGGTGAGCTTCTGGCTCGGCGAGAGCCTCGGGCGGGTCGGCGAGTACGCTCTTGCCGAGGAGCAGTTCCGGGGCTTCACAAGCGTCGGACCCCATTATCTGATCGAAACCGGCATTCTCAGGCTGGGCTGGTGGGCCCTGGCTGCGGGGCACCCGCTTGAGAGCGTGAAAGCGTTCCGCTGGCTGCTCTCAGCGTACCCCGGAGCGCGCGAGCGCGCCTGGGCGCGAGCGGGGCTCGCCCTGGCGCTCGGCGCCCTCGACGATTTTCCCGGAGCCCGGGAGGCGGTGCGTCAGCTCGAGGGCGAAGACCCTGCCCACCCGCTCGTGATGCCGAGCCTGCTTCTCCTCCTCCACTCGAGTGTGGAGAAAAATCAGCTTGCGTTCGCCCAGAGCCTCCACGCGGAACTGGTCGCGCTGAATCTTTCGCCAGACACCCGAAGCTACGTCATCTTCCTGAACGGCGAGGCGAGCCGTCGGGAGGGACAGAGCGGCGAGGCCCGGAGTCAGTTCGAGCTGGTTCGCTCGATTCAGCCGGGAAGCCCGCTCGCCTTGCGCGCGGCCCTCCGGCTGGCCCAGATGGACCTTGAGGCGCGGGAGTACAGGCGGGCCCTGGATGAGGTTGGGGGCCTGCTGAACCAACCCCTCACGCCTGAGCTGAGGGGGGCGGCCCTCCTGCTCCGCGGGGAGGCGGCGTACTGGGGGAAGGCGTACGAGACCGCGGCGGAGGCCTTCGGTCGTTTCCGCTCCGAGTTTCCAGATCATCCAGAGGCCGGCACCGTGGCGCTCTCGCTCGGGTGGGCAGAGTTCCGCCGGGGGCGGTTGGACAGAGCTCGACAGCGCTGGCTCGAGTTTGTCCGATCCTTCCCCAACGACCAGCGAGCCGGGGAGGCCCTGCTCCTCGCAGCCGAACTGGCCGGCAACGCTGGAGACGTTGGAACGGCGAGAGATTTCCTGGACCAGTTCCTCGCCCACTTCCCCGCTCACCCGGCCGCCCCGGTGGCAAAGCTGAACCGGGCGATCCTCGAGCTCAGGGCCGGGCAATTCAAGCAGGGGTTGACCCGGCTTCGGGAGCTGACGGAGAGTGCCTCGTTCTTCATTGGACGAGTGAGGCTGGCCACGGGGGTGGCGCTCCTCGCCTCGGGGAGCCCGGCAGAGGCAGCGGCAGAGTTCAACGAGGCGCTCCAGCAAGGCGAAGACGTCCTCGCCCGCCTGGGCCTCGGGAACGTAGCCCTGGCTCAAGGGCAGTGGCAAACAGCCGAGCGCTACTTCGCCGAGGGGCGGGACCTCGCGAGCGAGCCAGCGCGGCTCCTGGCCGAGTACGGGAGAGCCGTGGCGGCGTTCCACCAGGGAAAGCGCGGAGAGCTCACCCGCGCGGCGACCGCCCTGCTGCCCTCGCCCCTCGGAGCGTCCCTCGTGCCGCGCCTCGCCTATGTGCTGGCAGCCATCGCGGTGGAGGAGAAGCGCTGGGCCGAGGCGCGGCAGTGGACCCTCAGGCTGGTGAACGACTTCCCGGCTGATGCGGCCGCCGATGACGGACTCGCCCGTCTCGGGGCCGGTGCCCTCGCGGTCAAGGAGTGGCAGCTGGTCCGCGAGAGCTATCAGCTCCTTCTGACCCGCTATCCGCAGAGCACTCACGCCGAGGAGGCACGGCTTGACTTGGCCGAAGCCCTGCTGAGGACCGGTGCTCCGGCCGAAGCGCGAGGCCTGCTCGATCCTGTTATCGCCGCCGCCACGAGCGATCCGCGTCTTCCCCGGGCGCTTTTTCTTCTGGCCGAGGCCCAGGCGGCGACAGGGGATCGCGCCAAGGCGATCGAGACTCTCGCGCGCCTGGTCGGTGAGCATCCGAGTGCCGAGCTTCTCGGGACCGCCCAGCTGGTCCGGGGACGGCTCCTCCAGGAAACAGGCCGGTGGGAGGAATCCCGGCCGGTGTTGGAGACGGTCCTGGACAACGGTGATGCCGGAGCCCGAGTCGAGGCCGCCTTCAGACTCGGCGAAGGATATCGCGCCCGGGGGCTCCACGCGGAGGCCGTGGAGGCGTACATGACCGCTGCGTATCTCGCCCCTGAGAGTCCGTGGGGCCGGCGCGCGCTCCTCGGAGCCGGCCAGAGCTTTGCCGGACTCAAAGATTCCAAGTCTGCGGCCATTGTCTATCGGAAGCTCCTGGCCCAACCCGGCGTTGAACCTGAGCTGGCGGCAGAGGCGCAGAAGGCGCTCAAGGAGCTTGGCCCGGAACGATGAAAGGGTACGGCGGGACGATCCTCTTCGTTGACGTGGGCTCAGGGCGCGCGTGGAGCGAGCCGCTGGCCGAGGAGGTGGCGCGCGCCTTCCTGGGGGGGAACGGCCTCGCCGTCCACCTCCTTTCCCGCCACGTTCCGACGGGCGTGGACCCCTATGACGCGGCCAACGCCGTGGCGTTCGCCGTAGGCCCGATCACCGACACCACCGTTCCAGGGAACAGCCGGGCCTGCGTCGCGACCAAGTCGCCGCTGACCGATCTCTTCTTTGACTCCACCTTCGGCGGTCGCTTCCCGTGCACGATGAAGCGGACCGGCTTCGACGCGGTCCTGATCACGGGGCGGGCGCGGGAGCCGGTTTACCTGAAGGTGACCGAGGCCGGGGCGGAGCTAAAACCCGCCCGCGCGCTCTGGGGGAAGACCACCCGCGAGACCGTGGAGGCGATCCAGGCTGTGGAGGGCGCGGACGCTGACGTCATGGCCATCGGCCCAGCGGGCGAGCACCGGGTGCGCTTTGCCGCCATGGCCCACTACTGGAGAAACCGCGAGGGGATCTCCGGCCGCGGCGGGATCGGGGCGGTCCTGGGTTCAAAGAACGTGAAGGCGGTCGCGGTGGCTGGGTCGCGGAAGACAGAGATCGCGGATCCCGCGGCCCTCAAGGCCCTCGTCGAAGAGACCCGCGAGCCTCTGAAGAAGGGGACGCAGGCCCTCTCCACCTTCGGCACGCCCTTCCTCGTCCAGCCGATCAACACTCTCGGCGGTCTCGGCGCTTATAACCTTCGCAGCGAAGTCTACGCCGAGGCGCGCGCGATCTCCGGCGAGGAGATGCAGCCCCACTACCACGACAAGGACACCACCTGCCTCAAGTGCCCCGTAGCCTGCGGCAAGCAGTACGCGATCAAGGACGGCGAGTTCGCTGGCACGCGCGCCAAGATGCCCGAGTACGAGACCATCTTCGCCCTCGGGTCAATGATCGGCAACGCGAACCCCGAGTCGCTGATCAAGGCCAACGACCTCTGCGACCTCCTCGGCATGGACACGATCAGCCTCGGCGTCACCCTCGCCTTTGTCTCGGAGGCCCTGGAGAAGGGATGGCTGGATCCCAAGGAAGTCGGCGTGCCCTTCGGCTGGGGTGACTGGCGGGGGATGCTCACGCTCGTGGAGCAGACGGCACGGCGCCAGGGCTTCGGCGACCGGCTCGCCGAAGGGGCCTGGCGCCTGGCGGAGTCCCTCGGGCCGGAAGCGCTGAAGGCGGTCTATGCGGTGAAGCGCCTGGAGCTCCCCGCGCACTCGGCGCGGGCGCTCAAGGGGATGTCCATCGGCTACGCCACCGCCACCCGCGGCGGGAGTCACCACGACACCCGCCCCACGCCCCAGTACGCCCAGGGGTTCGACCGGCGCGGGACTGACGGCAAGCCGGAATTCGCGGTTAGGAGCCAGCACTTCACCGCGGTGGACGACTCGCTCGTGGTCTGCCGCTTCACCTCGGAGCGCGGCTTCGGGATGTTCGTGAGCGAGCCCTACGCCCGCATGGTCTCCGCCGTGACCGGCTGGCAGATGGACGTGGAGGAGCTGGAGCGGATCGGCGAGCGGGTGGTGAACCTGGAGCGCTGCTTCAACGTGCGCGAGGGGGTGCGCCGGAAGGACGATGTCCTCCCCTGGCGTGTCATGCACGAGCCGATCCCCGAGGGCCCCTCGGCCGGGATGCACTGCCCGCCCGAGGAGCTGGAGCGGATGCTGGACGAGTACTACCGGCTCCGCGGCTGGGACGCCGACGGCGTGCCGACCCACGCGACGCTTGAGCGCCTCGGCCTCCCCGTGGGATAATCCGACGTCACGGGCGGATAGCTCAGGCTTGGAGAGCGCAGCCCTTACACTCCCCAACCAGGACACGAACCCCTCGGTAACCGGCTGATTTTACCGAGTTGTTTTTTGTGTGCTCATCGGCTGGAGCGGGGTGGTTTGGGGCGGATTCGGGGTCGTCCCGGGCGTGCGTTTCCTCACCCCCTTTGAAGCAGCATCCTGCCCGTATAGGTTCACTAAAAACTTTTGTTCACTCATTGTGAACATCATGATATAGTGAACTCGATGAAGCCTGAGTGGGAGATCGCTGCCCTTTGCCGGAATCACCTCGAAGCTCTGCCCGGAATCCGGAAGGTAACCCTGCGCACCCCCGTATCTTCGACGCACCTGCCAACGGCAGACATCAGCGTGGTGCTTGACACCGACGTCGGTCAAGTCAAGTACATCGGAGAAGTAATGCGACGCCTAACGGCCCCCAAACTGGACCACTGGCTGCTTCTCAACCCTTCTCAGCAGCGACGCCGTCCCGCTAAATCTAAGCTCATCTTGCTGGCTGATTACGTTTCGCCCGCTCACGCCCAGCGCTTAATCGAGACCGGGATCGACTACGTTGACGCCGCCGGAAATTTGTTAATCCACAAGCCCGGCAGACTCTACCTCTTGAAGTCGGGCGCCAGACCCACGCAGCTAGCAGACCAGAGGCCAGGACGGCTGTTTATGTCGAGCGGCCTTCAGGTGCTCTTCGTACTCCTCATTGAGCCTGGAGCCGCGAGCATGCCGTACCGCCAACTTGCGTGGCAGAGCGGGGTCGCCCTCGGATCGGTTGCCATCATCATGAATGAGCTCAAGCGCAAGGGTTATCTCTCCAGACGCCAGGATGGATGGAGCCTCACCCGACGGGATGAGCTACTCGAACTCTGGGTCTCCGGGTATAGCGAGCAGCTCCGGCCAAAACTCGTCCTCGGGCTGTTTTATGCGCCCGAGAAAGATGTAGCCGACACCCTGGAGCGCCTACGCACTGCTTTTCGGAATCGGCAGCTCGATTATGCCCTCACGGGCGGGTTCGCCGCTTACGAGTTGACTCACCACTACCAGGGCGAGAAGCTCACTGTGTTCGTGCCCGAATTGCCCAAAAATATTCTGCAGCAACTGCGGTGGCTCCCCTCCCCAAAAGGGCCTATCACTGTCCTGCGCCAGTTCTGCCCGGCCGTCGTGTGGTCGAAGGAGGACGAACGTAGACACTCACTCACCCACCCGCTCCTGGCCTACGCCGAACTTCTGTACCAAGGAGGCGAACGCCAGCGCGAAACTGCTCGGATCATTTATGATCAGTACCTAGCAAAGCTTGCAGCTGCTGATGTCGATTGATCCGACTGTTCTCGAAGCGATCCGACTATTGATCCAGGTTGTCGGGTCTGACCGCTTGGTGATCGTCGGCGCCATGGTCCCAATGGTGCTTATCGACTTTCACCAGGGTCTGGGCGGCGGACGGGTGACGCGCGACGTCGATGCGGTCGTGCTTGCAGCGAGTTGGGAAGAATTCAGGGCCATCAAGGCACGCCTCATCGCCCTGGGATTCCGCCAGGGGACCCCTCAGCATCGTCTCCAGTACGACACGGCGGAGATCGACTTGATACCCTACAGCAAGGCTCTGGCGCCGGCCGGCCGGCTGGAATGGCCCGGTGAGGACCGCGTCATGACTACCCTCGGGTTCGAGGAGGCGTTCGAGTGCGCACGCCTCAACGACATTGGCGGTATCAGCGTTCCCATGGTTTCAGTGGCCGGCTCCGTGCTGTTGAAGCTCGTTGCGTACAATGACAGACCTCGTGAGCGCGCCCGTGATCTTGTGGATGTCGTTCACTGCTTCAATCACTATGCGGAAGCTCCGGATGCTCGGCGTTTTGACGTGGCTGAGGTTGAGGTGGATGGTAACCCCGTTCGCTATGAAGACGCCGGCGCCTGCCTGCTCGGCCAAGAGGTCGCCCGCCTCGCCCGCCCAAAGTCCCTGGCGGTTGTCCGTCAGGTACTTGCTTCCATTCAGGACGAGTATGCCCGGCCTATCCAGCAGATCCTCACTGAACAGGGGGGACATTTCGATAGCGAGGACCGCGGGCGCGAGTTGTACCACCTGTTCCGCGTGTTCGCGGTGGGCCTTGATAGCGGGCGTTGATATGACTTCCGCTGTCAAGTAGTGGCCGCGGTCATCTCGTCATTTGCATCGCTGGTGTTGTTCCCTGTTGCGTCATGGTGGTTGCTCGGGCCATCGGAAGAGACGGAGCCTGTAACTGCGAC
>CAYFIG010000039.1:0-11468 GCA_964342905.1 uncultured bacterium | reverse complement strand
CGAAATCTTCTCCGGACGGGCTCGACCGGCCGCTGGACGAATCCGGGTGACCATTTTCTCCCTGCCGTTTGTTGACAACCCCATCCCTGGATGGTAAGGTAAGTTTCATCGTGAAAAGAGTTTTTGATTAGCTTCCGATGGCCAAGCTCCACCTCATCACGTACGGCTGCCAGATGAACGAGTACGACTCGGAACGGGTGGCCGGTCTTTTGAAGACCCTTCACGACTACGACCTGACGGACCGCGAGGACGAGGCCGACCTGATTCTGCTCAACACCTGCTCCATCCGTGAGAAAGCGGAGGAAAAGGTCTTTTCCAAGCTCGGTCAGCTCAAGCCCCTCAAGAAGAAAAACCCGGAGCTGGTGATCGGCGTCATGGGGTGCATGGCCCAGCTCCGGCAAGCGGAGATCATGGAGCGCGCGCCCGTCGTGGATCTGGTCTTTGGCTCCCCGGCTGCTTCGCGAGTCGGCGAGCTGATCGATCAGGTCAAGCGGGAGCGGCGCCCCGTGCTCGAGGTGGGGGAAGCGCCGCTCGTCAAAATCACCGCCAAGCCGCGGACCGGTAACGGGCTCAAAGCGTTCGTCACCGTGATGGAAGGGTGCGACAAGTTTTGTACTTTCTGCGTGGTCCCCTACACGCGCGGCCGCGAGCGAAGCCACACCCCCGAGTCCATCCTGGCCGAGATTCGCGGACTCGCCGAGCAAGGGTGTCGGGAGGTCACGCTTCTTGGGCAGAACGTGAACGCCTACGGGAAGGACCTCATGCCCCCCACCGACCTCGCCGCGCTCCTCGAGCAGGTCAACGGGATCGACGGGATCGAGCGGATCCGGTTTGTGACCTCGAATCCCGTGAACCTCACCTCCCGGCTCATCCGCGCCATGGCGGAGATCCCCAAAGTCTGCGAGTCCCTGCACCTGCCGCTCCAGTCGGGTTCCGACCGGGTCCTGGCCCGGATGAACCGCGGCTACACCCGCACCCGGTATCTGGAGCTGATCGCCGAGTTGAAGGAAACGGTGCCGGAGATCGCCCTGTCCACCGACCTCATTGTGGGCTTCCCCGGAGAGAGCGAGGAAGACTTCGAGGCTACGGTGGAGATGGTGGAGACCATTCGGTACGACAGCCTGTTTGCGTTCCGGTACTCGCTCCGCCCCCGTACTCCTGCAGCCGAATTTCCCGATCAGATTCCAGACGCGGTCAAAGCGCGCCACCTCACGCAACTCCTGGACGTCGCCAACCGGGTCGGCGCCGAGAAGAACCGGGCGCTGGAGGGGCAGACGCTGGAAGTTTTGGTGGACGGGGTTTCCAAGAAAAATCCCAGCGAGCTGTCAGGGCGGACTCGCTGTAACCGGGTGGTGAACTTCGACGGTCAGGGCCGGCGCCTGTACGGGGAGCTGGTCCCGGTCCGGATCACGCAGGCGATGCCCCACAGTCTCAGGGGCGAGTTGGTTGACGAGGAGGACTGACCATGTGGCTTGAGATGAAGGTCCGGGGGCTCGCCCTCGACCCGCTGTCTAATATGCCGATCATCATCCTGCGGGACGAGGAAGAAAAGCGCTCGCTCCCGATCTGGGTGGGAATCTTCGAGGCCAACGCCATCGCCCTGGAGCTTGAAAAGATCACGACGCCGCGGCCAATGACCCACGATCTCATCAAGAATATCCTGGAGGCCCTGGAGGCCCGCGTGCTCAAGATCGTGGTGAACGACCTGCGGGACAACACCTTCTTCGCCGCCATCCACCTCCGGCTTGGAGACTCCGAGCTCACCGTGGACTCTCGCCCCTCCGATGCCATCGCCCTGGCGCTTCGAGTGGGGGCCCCCATTTTTGTTGAGGAGGAGGTTGTGAGGAAGGCCAAGAGCGTGGAGGTCGCCAAGGAGACCGAAACGGTCGATCCCGAGGACCGGGAGAAACTCAAGGAGTGGCTCGAGAACCTGAAACCTGAGGACTTCGGCAAGTTTAACAAGATGTAGCGATTCGATGCGGGTCGGGATCTTCACGAACAATTACCTCCCCCTGCGTGGGGGGGTTACCACCGCCGTGGAGACGCTCTCGGAGGGTCTGAAAGCCCGCGGCCACTGCGCCTGGATCTTCGCCCCTCGCTTCCCCGGTCCTTCGGCGGATCCCCCCGAAATCTTCCGCGTTCCCTCGCTGCCCGCGTTCACGTATCCGGAGTTCTCCCTGGCGATCCCCTGGTCCCGAAGGCTGGCGCGGATCGTTGACAAGCTGGACCTGGAAATCTTCCACGCCCAACACCCCTTTCTCTTAGGCCGCGCCGCTGAGCGCCTGGCGCGAGCGCGGGGCCGTCCGCTGGTCCTCACCTACCACACCCATTACGAGAAATACGCCCATTACGTCCCGCTCCACCAACGCCTCGTGGAGCGCCTCGCGGTAAGCTGGAGCGCGCGCTTCGCCAATCGTTCGGACCTGGTGATCGCTCCGTCCAATGCCGTGCGGGCAGAGCTCCAGAGGCGGGGAGTCGCGCGACCGATCGAGGTGGTTCCCACCGGCGTCCCGCTCCACCGCTTTGCGCCCGGTGATCGCTCCCGCGCTCGGGCCGTGCTCGGTCTTCCTCCCGCCGATCTCATCTTGCTTTACGTGGGGCGGCTTGATCGGGAGAAGAGCGTGGAGCTACTCCTGGATGCCTTCCCATTGGTGGTTGACGCGCTCCCCGGGGCGCGCTTTCTCCTCGTGGGGCAGGGGACCCAGGGGGAGAAGCTCCGCGCTCGGGCGCGCGCCGTTCCCGCAGGAGAGCGCGTGAGCTTCCTCGGCGTACAGCCCCGGGAGACTCTCCCCGATTACTATCGGGCTGCTGACCTCTTCTGGTTCGCCTCCCAGACCGAGACCCAGGGGCTCGTCCTGGCCGAAGCCCATGCGTGCGGGCTTCCGGCGGTGGCGGTGAGAGCGCCTGGAGTGGAGGAAGTCGTCAGCGACGGCGAAACTGGGCTCCTGGTCAAGCCTGATCCTCAGGCGCTTGCGGAGGCCGCGCTCGGACTTCTCCTGGACCCTGGTCGACGGCGGGCAATGGGGGACCGAGCCCGTGAGGTCGCAAGCCGGCAGTTCGACGCCGAACGCCAGGCCGGGGAGATCGCGGCCCTCTACGCCAGGCTGCTGGGAGGATCCGCTCCGTGACCGCGGGGCAAGCCGAAGCCCGAGGAATTGTGGTGAGCTTTCAATCCCGCTGGGGCGTCCCGGAGGGGAAGGGGTTGCTGGGCGACGATCGGCGGGTGAGGGTTTGCGCAAGGTGCTCGTGTCCTACCCGCAGGTCCGACATATCCTGCCTGATCGGATCAGCGTGGATCCCGGAGTGGATCTCCGGTTCCTGGAACCCGTGGCTCGATTCTTGGAGCGCCAGCGGTGGCTGGTCAGGGCCGTCGAAATCCGCTGAGATGACCCTCCCTGAGTCCCGCAGAAGGAGAACAAGATGAGCGAAACGAAGCGCGCGGAACGCCTGCTGGCCAAGATCCGGGTAGGAGAGCGGATCGAATCGCTGGAGGAGATGACCGAGGAGTATCGGGCTAACCTGATCCACCTGCTCACCATGCAGGCGGACTCCGAACTTGCCGGGGCCTACGGCTACGTGCCGTGGATCACCAAGGCGCCGACCGTGGAGGAGAAACAAGCGGTGGCCCAGATCGTGAAGGACGAGGTCCGCCATGCCACGGTGATCTACGGGCTCCTGGCTGACCTCGGCGTGGACGTGGAAGCCCACGTCAGGAGGCATGACGAAGTTTTCACCATGCGCATCGCCGGTGACGCCGACATCGGCACCGCCCGCATCACGGCGGACAAGCGGGTCAACATCTTCTACTACCCGATCGAGACCTGGGCGGACTTCGTCTTCTTTAACTTCTGCATGGACCGGGGCGCGGGCCATCAGCTGGAGGACGCCCGCCACTGTTCCTACGGCCCCTGGGTCCGCGCCATCGAGGGGATCTTCAAGGAGGAAAAGTTCCACATCCGCCACGGGGAGCACTGGGTCAAGAAGCTGGCGGAGGACCGAGAGACTCACGACGAGGCCCAGACTACCTTCAACAAGTGGTACGTCCGGACCATGAACATCTTTGGCCGGCCGGGCTCACCCAAGAACCAGCTCTACCGGAAGCTCCGCCTCAAGGTGCGAGACAACGACGAGGTCCGTCAGGCCTTCGCCGCCGAGGTGAAGGCGCTCTCCACCGAGTTTGGTCTGACCGTTCCGGAGTGGAAGCCTGCCTGGGAGAAGCTCCCCGAGGAAGCTCACATCCCCGGGTAGGGATCGAGCGCCGTCTCCAGCTTTCCCCTCGCAACTCAAGGCAGCACTGCCCGGTAGCCGGGCTCTGGTTACTTTACATAATCCTCCTTATCAGACATTGACCCTACCGCGATCTAACTGTAAGCCGGATGACGGAGAACGGACCGGGTGTCTAGGGGCGCGCAGGGCCCTCGAGGCTGGCCAGGCGCCAGCGGACCTCCTCTGCCCTGCGGCTCTTGGGGAGATCCTTCAGGAGCCGGTGGTACGCCTCTCGGGCCTGGTCACGCTGACCGAGGAGCTCGTGGCCGCGCGCCACGCCCATCAGCAGCTCCTCGTAGAGGAAATCCTGAGCCGAGAGTCGCTGGAGCGCCGCCTCGAACGCTCTCAGGGCGTTGGCGTAGTTCCCCTGGGCCTCCCACGTATAGCCGATTCCCAATTGGCAGAGCGTGGCCAAGGTTCCCCGCGCATGCTTGGCGAGCGCAAGCTGATACGCCTCACGGGCTCCGTCAAACGCCTTGGCCTGGTATCGGAGGTTACCGAGCTGGTAGGCGGCTTGGGGAAGCGCTGGGAGCCATGGATAGCGCGTGATAACGGACTGGAGCGCCTGAATGGCCTCCGCCCGAGTTTCGGCCGAGGCCTGGGGAGCTTGGGCCGCCTGGACACGGAGGATTGCAAGCTCCAGCGCAGCCAGACCGCGGGACTGATAGGAGCTCCACCAGGCCCAGCCGCCCAGGGCGAGGAGAAAAACGCACGCGATGGCGGCTCCGCTGAGAAGGATCCAGCGCCAGGGGCCGAAGTCCTGACTGCCGAAAAGGCGAGGGGACACGACAGGCTACGGGGCGGTTTCCGAAGGCACGGGGTGGGTGGGTGGCTGCACCCAAACCTCGCCCTTCACCGAGGCGCCTTCGGCGGCAGAGAGGCTTCCGCTCCTGAGGGTTCCGGTGAGGGTTCCCGTGGGCAGGACTTCCACCCGAGTGACCGCCGAGAGGTTGCCGCGGACGACCCCCCCGATCACAATGGCGGTGGCAGAGATGTTGGCATCCACCTCTGCGGCGGCTCCCACGCTCACGGTGCCCGTCAGCGTGATCTCCCCTTCGAACCGGCCCGAAATTGTGAGGTCCCCGTCCCCGCTCACCTCCCCCTTGAGGACAAGGCCTTTGCCCACGAGGCTCCCCTGCCCCGCTGGGACTGGTGGTGGGCCCGACGAAGGCTCGCGCCCCAGGCCCAGAAACCGTGTGAGGGAAGCCAGGAGGCTCACGACGCTCTGCTCACTGGAACTTCAACCCGCAACCGTTCCGTGGCTTCACTCCAGTTAATAACGTTATCCTGTTAAATGAGTTGTGGGGCCCCCGGGGTGACTCGAACACCCGGCACGCAGTTTAGGAAACTGCTGCTCTATCCACCTGAGCTACGGGGGCACAGCCGCTCTCACGACGCTCGACCCCGATTGTAGCATTTTGCGCCGGCTCAGGTGGGTGTACCGCCGCATTCCCCTTCGTTTTGACATTGACGGACGCGGCCCACCCCTGCTAGTGTTTTGCGACCGGAAAGAGGGGTGCCGGGTCCCTGGCTCGCCCTTGGGCGCGGGAACCTGGCATCGTGAATCTGGAGCTGCTGCAGCGGGCACTGGCTGACCTTAAGGCCTGCCTGCCAGGAGGATGGCAATGATGAGAGGACGAACAGTGATCGCAGTGGGAGTGCTCGGTCTAGTCCTCGGGGCTTCCTTGATGGCCTCAGCCCAGAAGCCCCTTAAGATCCGGTTAGGGGTTCATACCTCGATCATGGGGGCGCCCGACGCCATTGCGATCAGGCAGGGGTACTTCAAGCAGGAGGGGTTGGAGGTCGAGTGGAGGCGTTTTGCCCTGGGCAAGGAGGGGCGGGACGCCATGATCGCCGGGGCCATCGACATCAACGCCACCGCGCCGACGCCGTTCCTGATCGGCCTGGAGAAGGGGGTCCCGTACACGGCGGTTGCCGTGAACTCCCTGTTCTGTGGGAGCAACCATGTTGTGGTCCTAAAGACCTCCGACATCAACAGCATTGCCCAGCTCAAGGGCAAGAAGATCGGGTTGCCCAAAGGCACGATCACCGAATATGTGACGCTCACGCGGATCTTGCCAGCCAACGGCCTGAAGCCCGGGGATTACGAGATCGCGAACATTCCTGACTCCAAGGATCGCATCCCGAGCTTGGTGGCCAAGGCCATCGACGCGGTCGCCCTCGGCGAGCCCCTGGTTTCGATTGCGGAACACGACGGCTTGATCCGGCCCCTCGAGGACTTTTGCAAGTACGATCCGCTCCCCTTCATGCTGACCGCGACCAACAAAATCATTCAGGAGAACCCCGACGCGGTGGTGGCGTATCTCAGGGGCTGGCTGCGTGCCATCAAGCTTCTCAAGGAGCAGCCGCAGAAGGGGGCTGAAGTCTACGCGGAGGAGCAGAAGGCGATGGGCCGCACTGTAACCTTGGCGGTGCTCGATAAGGCATTGCGCCGGATGCGCTGGGAGCCAGAGATCACGCCCCAGATGGAGAAATACTTGGCTGACCAAGCCAAAGATCTGGTGGCAGGAGCGGGCGAGGGACGGCTGAAGGCCATCCCGGATCTCCCGAAGGCCCTCAACAAGGAGCTGTTGCAGAAGGCCAAAGTCGGTCTGTAGAGGTTCCTACCGCGCCGAGATCAGAGCCGCCCGGGAACGCCGAAGGGGTTGCCCAGAGGGGAGCGAGGGGGCCACCGGCAGGGAGAGACGGAACCCAAATGCGCCGCGCGTTAATCTCTCTCGGCCAGGTGGCCCTGCCATTCGTCGTCGTCGGGATCCTCTGGCAGGTTTTTGCGATCCTTGGTCCGTTCCCGCCTAAGCTCTTCCCGCGTGTCGAGACGATCGTCGCGACCTTCGCGCGCCTCATCGGGAACGGTATCCTCCCCGTCCATGCCCTGAACACGATCCTCCGCCTGATCGTCGGCTTCCTGCTCGGTGCGGTCCTCGGCGTGGCGGCGGGGATCGCCATGGGCCGGTATCGCTGGGCTGAGGATGTACTCGTCCCCGTCGTGAGCGTCGGCAACCCCATTCCGGGGTTGGCCTACGCCCCGCTCTTCGTCCTCTGGTTCGGCCTGGGCAACCTCCCGGCGGTGCTGCTCGTCGGGTTCGCCGCCTCCTTCCCCGTCGTCGTGAACACCTGGACCGGGGTGAAGGCGGTGAAAGAAATCTGGATCCGCGCGGCCCAATCTCTGGGCGCGAAGGATCAACAGCTCTTCCGGAAAGTCGTCCTTCCCGGCGCGCTCCCCTACGTCCTCACGGGTCTCCGGCTCGGCCTGGCCCGGGCCTGGCGCGTCTTGATCGCCGTCGAGATGCTGACCTCCGTTTCGCTGGGCCTCGGCTGGCTCATCTTCGGGGCACGCGAGTTCCTGAACACCGACGTCATGCTGGCCGGCATCGCTGTCATCGGCCTCGTGGGTCTCGCCCTAGAAAAGCTCGTCTTCCAGAAGCTCGAAGAGCTCACGGTTGTTCGCTGGGGGATGCTGGAAAAATGATGCTCCAGGGACTAGTCCGCCCTATCCTTGGCACACTCTTCTCCTTCGGTTTGGTGGCTCTGATCTGGGAGAGCTTCGCCCGGAGCGGTCTCTTCGCCCCCGCGCTGACTCCCTCCCTGGTCGTGGTCGGCGCCACCCTCGGCCAGATGGTCGTGAATGGCACGATGCTCGGCCATGTCCTCTACACGCTCTATCGAATCCTGGTCGGCTTCGTCCTGGCGACCTCGGTGGGCCTCCCGATCGGGCTGCTGATGGGTCGCTTCAGGCCAATCGAGCGGTTCGTTCTCCCCCTGGTGAGCGTCCTCATGCCAATCCCGTCGCTGGCGTGGGTGCCGATCTTCATCCTCTGGTTCGGTCTCGGGAACACCGCCGCCATCAGCCTCGTGTTCTACGCGGCGACCTTCCCCATCATCTTGAACACGTGGACCGGTGTGCGTTCGGTGAACCGCCTCTGGATCCGGGCGGCCGAAGCCATGGGAGCCGATGAGCGGGTCCTCTTCCGCAAGGTGGTCCTGCCGGGCTCCTTGCCTTTCGTCATCGCGGGGCTCCGTCAGGCCTTCGCCCGGTCCTGGATCGCGGTGGTGGGAGGCGAGATGATCGCCGCCACGAACTGGGGCCTGGGCTGGGTGATCTTCGACTCCAAGGAGTACCTCAACACCGACGTCATGATCGGGAGCCTGGTGGTGATCGGGATCGTCGGCCTGACCTTTGAGCGGCTGATCTTCCAGGCGCTTGAGCGGCGGACAGTCGGTCTCTGGGGGATGGTGCGGACCGTCAAGGGGTAAGGGACCGTTGCATCACATCGAGCTCCGGCACATTACCTTCGAGTACGAAACCGCTGAGGGCCCGCTCACGGCCCTCCAAGACGTGAGCTTCGGCGTCGACAGTTCAGAGTTCCTCTGCGTCGTGGGCCAGAGCGGCTGCGGCAAGACGACTCTGCTGAATATCGTCGCCGGCTTTCTGACACCTACCAAGGGGGAGGTCCGCATCGGGGGACAGCCCGTCGCGGGCAAGGGTTTCGATCGGGGAATCGTCTTCCAGGATTTCGCCCAGCTCTTCCCCTGGCGCACGGCGCAGCGAAATGTAGAGTTCGGCCTGGAGATGAAAGGGATTCCCAGGGAAGAGCGGGCGGAGATCGCCCTCCGGTTCCTCCGGCTGGTGAATCTCGAGAAGTTCACCCGTGCCTATCCTCACGAGCTATCTGGCGGAATGCAACAGCGAGTGGCCATTGCGCGGGCCCTGGCCTACAACCCGGCGGTCCTCCTCATGGACGAACCCTTCGCCGCCCTGGATGCCCTGACCCGTGAGGAGATGCAGCGCTTCCTGGTGGATGTCTGGCGCGAAACGAGGAAGACCGTGATCTACGTGACCCACAACGTATCAGAGGCGGTTTACCTGGGAGACCGGGTCGTCATCCTCACGCCTCACCCCGGGACGGTGAAGGCCCAGGTCAGGATCGCGATGCCGAGGCCCCGGGACACCCTGAGCGTGGAGTTCCTGGAGCACCAGAAGGCGGTTGTCGGCCACATCATGGGCCGCTAGGACACGCGGCGCGCTACCCCTATCAGGGTGTGCTGGAGAGGAGGAGGAGACACACGATGACGGTCAAAGCGGCAACGAACGTGCGCCGATCGCGCAACATGCGGCTGCTGGCTCATCACGAGCTCAACGGGTTCGGGAACTGCGGTGAGGGCATGGTGATCCAGCTCGCCCGGGACGGACGCCGCGTGCTGTGGCTCGCTCATGAGTCGCCCCCGAAGAACGTGACCGGGGTGGACGTGACGGATCCGCGCAAGCCAACCGTCATCGTTCAGACCGACCTGCCGCATCACCAGATGCGCTCGAACTCACTCGATCTCACCGGCGACCTTCTCGCCGTGGCCTACCAGACGAGCCGCGTCGGGATGAAACCGGCGGGCTTTGAGATCTTCGACGTAAGCGATCCAACGACGCCGCGGTCGATCGCGACCTTTGACGCTTCGGGGCCGGCCTCGCGGGGCGTGCACCATCTCTGGTTCGTGGACGGCGCGTACGTCCACGTGAGCGCTGGCGCCGCGGATTTCGTGCCGCGGAACCCAAAGGATGACCAGTGCTACCGAATCATCGACGTGCGCAACCCGACTCGGCCGACCGAAGTTGGCCGCTGGTGGCTGCCTGGTACCAGGGACGGTGACGCGGAGGGACCCCCACAGCGCCATCCAAAGTACGATTCCGGCTTTCGCGCGCACAACACGAACGTCTATCCGCGGCGGCCCGACCGGGCGTACATCGGGTATCTCGACGGTGGCGCGATCATCCTCGATATCTCCGATATGGCGCGCCCCCGCATGATCAGCCGATGGGACTACCATCCGCCCCTCCCGGGCTTCACCCACACGGTGCTCCCGCTCTTCGACCGCGGCCTCCTCGTCGTGAGCGACGAGAGCATCCGCGACGCAGGCGAAGACTGGCCGAAGCTCGTGTGGGTGGTCGATGCGCGGGAAGAGACCAACCTGGTCCCACTGAGCACGTGCCCCATGCCGCCCCTGGACGCCTTCGCCCGCCAGGGAGGACGGTTCGGCGCCCACAATCTTCACGAGAACCGCCCGGCACCAGGCTCGTGGGTGTCCGAGACGATCATCGTCGGCAGTTTCTTCAACGGGGGCGTCCGCGCCTACGATATCTCCGACCCGTTCCGCCCGGAGGAAGTCGCCTATTCCGTGCCGCCCGCGCCGCGCCGATCACCCGCCAACGCCATCCAGCTCAACGATGTGTTCGTGGACGAGCGGGGTGTCGTCTACTCGGTGGACCGGATCAGCGGTGGCCTATATCTCTTCGAGCTCCGATTGCCCGGAGCTTTTTCAGTCCCGCGGCCTCGATCTGGCGGACCCGTTCCCGCGTAAGACCCATGTGCTGGCCGATGGCTTCCAGCGTCATCGGCTCCTCGCCGTTCAGGCCAAAGCGGAGGCGGAGCACGGTCCGGTCGTTTTCGCTGAGGGCGTCCAGAAGTACCGCCAGGTCCGCCCGCGCGTTCAACCGCTCGGTGAGAGTATGGTACGGGGAACGCGGGCGATCCATCACCAAGTCTTGAAGACTCCCCTTCCCTTCTTCTCCGAGGGGCGTCTCGAGCGAAACCGACTGCTGGCGCAGTCCTTCCAGCTCGGCAAGCTCGTCGGGAGAGATGCCCATGGCCTCGGCGATCTCTGACAGCGACGGCGGTCGGCCGAGCCGCTGGGTCAGGGCTTCCCGTTCCCGGAGGTAGCGGGCGAGGAGGAGCTCCACGTGGACCGGGAGTCGGATCATCCTGGCTTGGTTGGCGAGAGCCCGAACGATTGACTGGCGGATCCACCAGATCGCGTAGGTGGAGAAACGTGTCCCTCTGTCTGGGCGGAACTTCTTCACCGCCCTGAGCAGACCCAGGTTGCCCTCCTCAATAAGGTCCAAAAGCGGCAGCCCACGGTTTCCGTACCGCCGGGCGATCTTGAAAACCAGGCGAAGGTTGGCCTCCACCATCCGCCGGCGAGCCTCGGCGTCCCCAGATTGGGCGCGCAGGGCAAGGTCCCGCTCTTCTTCCCGGGTCAGAAGCGGGATTCGGGAAATCTCCTTTCGGTACAGATCGAGAATCTCCTTGCCGCCGTCCTCGGAGGCTCCCCCGGTTTCTGGCTCGGCTTCTCCGACAAGGTCCTCCAACGACTCGGTGTCCTCGATCGGAGGTTCCTCACTCCTCATCGTC
>CAYFIG010000038.1:0-11521 GCA_964342905.1 uncultured bacterium | reverse complement strand
ACGCGGGTGGTGTTGAGGAGGCCGAAGCCCCTGAAGGGGTCAGCCTCGTTGGCGATCAGGTCGTTCGGGTTGGGCCCCTCTCCCCCAAAGAGGGGGACGTGGACCACATCGGGAAGGGTCCCGGCATAGAGCCTGGCCTTGAGCCTGATCCGCCCTTTGGCTGATTCCACCCAGACCCACTCCCCGTCCTTCACCCCAAGGCCGGCAGCCGTCTTCGGATGGATCTCCACCCACCCTTCCCAGGACGCCCGAACGTGGACCGCAGGCTGCTCGAGAAGCCATGGCTGGTTCCTTCCGCCCCCGGGCGGTCGGGTCACGAGGCGATACGTGTTGAGACGGAGCGGGAACGCTCCCGGTTCCGTGGCGGGAGGGATCGGCACCGCGGGGAGAAAGCGTCGGCCTCCACGGTCTTGCGCTCCGAGGGTGCGGAGAGAGGCACTCGTCTTCCCTTCCCGCTTCGCGGCCTCGTCAAGCATCCGGTTGAGGCCGGTGGAGTAGAACTCGAACTTCCCCGACGGCGTCCTGAGAAGGGCCTTGCGACTGACCGAGAGCCCCGTCGGATCCCACCACGCCCCACGCTTGCCCAGCGCGTCCCAGAAATCGTCGTAGGACTCGAACTCCGGAGTCCAGTACCCCTGGCGCTCCAGGATCTTTCTCAGCGACTCCTCAGCATGGCTGGAGACCACATAGCCGCGCCCGGCCTCGTAGAGCCCCCGCGCGCCTTCGTAAAGCAGGTCGTCGTACTTCTCCCACGGAATGCTCTCGGCGACGCTTCCTCCCAGGCCCTTGGCGAGCTGGAGGACCACATCCGCCGTGTTGCGGGTCTGATGAAGAGGCGTCGCGGCCGGCCGGGCCAGGCTGAAGCACGTGAAGCCAGCCAGATGGGTGACCTGATCGTCCTGCCACCGCTCCAGGTAGGTATGGTCGGGGAGGATCATGTCAGCCATGGCGCTCGACTCATCGAGGAACGGCGAGAAGCTGACGATGAAGGGGATTCGCTTCATGGCCTCGGCGAACTGTTCTTTCGCAGGGTGATTTGCCAAAGGATTGGTAGCGAAGAGGAAAAGCGCATTGATGGGATACGGCTTCCCCTCCAGGATCCGCTGAGGAAGGGCCTGGGGGACGTCCGAAGCGAGGAGGTACTCTCCCTGACCGGCCCCGTCAAGGCGCGGTTGTGCCACGCCCCGGCTGGCCGTCTCGTCTTGCTGAACCGGAGGGAGCGGCGCCAGCGGCAGATCTCCCTGAATCAGGAGACCGCCCCGTACGCCGATGCTTCCAACCAGAGCATTGAGGCTGTGGATTGCCATCCTGGTGTGGAGGTCGTCCGGGCCGTAGGCGGGTCCCCGCTCACCGATGACCAGGGCGGGCTTGATCGTGGCCAGGTCGCGGGCGATCTCCAGGATGGTCTTGACGGGAACACCGGTGGCAGCCGAGACGGTGAGGAGCCCGTATTCCTTGAGGACCACGTTCTTGAAGCCCTCGTGACGCTGGCCCCGCCCGTCCACCCAGTCCTCGAAGCCGAAGGTGTGATCCTCGACGAACTCCTTGTCGTACAGCCCCTCCCGGATAAGGGCGTTGGCGATCCCGAGGGCCAGTATCCCGTCCGTCCCCGGAACAATGGGGACCCAGCGGTCCGCCTTCGCCGCGGTCAGCGAGCGCCTGGGGTCCACCTGGACGAACCGGCCGCGGGGGCGCTCCCCACTTCTACGGAAGCGAGCGAACGCCTGGGAAGCATGAACCGGGCCGAGCCAGGCCTCCAGAAGGCCAACCCCGAAGCAGAGAACGAACTGGGCTTCCCCGAGGTCGTAGCCCAGGGGAGTCGCCACCCCCTGCATCAGCTGATGCGCGAGGGCGGGTTTCTCCGGCGGGAGGCAGCGGACGCGAATGTAGTTGGGAGTTCCGTAGGCCTGCGCAAAGCGTTTCCAGAGTGTGTCCCGGTAGCCGCGGTACTGCCCTCCCAGGATCGCTACCGTGTGGGAGAGGCCCTTGGCTCGCAGGTTAGACAACCTGGCGGTCACCATCGAGAGGGCTTCATCCCACCCCATGGAGCGAAAGCGCGCAGGACCATCCTTCGGATAGCGCTCACCGACGCGCGCCATCGGCCCTTTCAGGCGGTTGGGATCGTAGAGGAGCTGAAGCCCGCCGTAGGCCTTCGGGCAGAGCCCTCCCCGGTTGATGGGATGAAGCGGGTTTCCCGAGATCCCTGCCACCTCGCCGTCAAGAGTTCGGACCAGAAGCCCGCACCCTCCGGGACACTGCTGGCAGACGGACGGGATCAGAGTTTCCTCGGGCGTGGCCCACCGCGCGAGGTCTTTGCCCGCCTGCTCGGCCCCGGTCAGCGTTCCCCTGACCAGGGCCGCAGCCCCGGCTGTTCCGCCGAGCACCCCGAGGAACCCCCTTCGCGTCAGTCTCATCGCTTCCGCTACCTATGGCAGGCGTTGCAATCAGTGGAGACCCGCCGCATCGCCGCCATCGGCACCGGTCCAGCTCCCTGCTCCTTGGTGTCTTTGGGCAGCTCCCACTTCTCGTGACAGCCGATGCAGTCGTCCATCGTGAGCTTCTTGAGAGCGCGCGCGGGGGGGCGGTACAGGGTCTCCATCGGCCCGTGGCAGGTCTGGCACTTGATTTTCGCGACAGCCACGTGGGTCCGATGGGAGAAGAAGACGTGGGTGGGCAATCGCCAGACCCGTTTCCACGGGATCTCCTCTCCTTTTTCGCCGAAGGCCTGGAGCTTCTTCTCCTCCACGCTCTGGGCCTGTCCCCCCGAGTGGCAGGAGAGGCACTTCTTCGTGGAGGGTCGCCCCGCCACAGGGCCCTTCTCCGCCCGGTCATGGCAGGTCGTGCACTCGAACTTCGGGTCCTTCAGCTCAAGGTGCGCCTTGTGGGGGAACTCGATCGGCTGCTTGACCGCCGGCTCCACCCATCCCGCCCAGTACCCCCAGGCCGAGAGAGCGACGGCAGCCAACCCGATCAGACCCGTCCACTTCATTTCATCTCACTCTCAGCGTTTGCTCCGACGCCGGCTGAGGATGTCCTTCGGGCGGTTCCCCCCAGGGCCTCGTACGCCTCGTAGACGCTTCTGTAGCGTTTGCGAAAGGTCTCAAACGCCTTCGGCAGCGTTGCCATGCGTTCCTCCGTTCGCTCCGCATCACCTCCGTGGCAGCACCAGGAACGTCGCCAGCATGCTCGGCGCGTGGTTGGAGCACGTGAGCTGGTAGGACCCCGGTTTTTCCGCGACAAAAGACACCTCGTACTCCCGGCCCCGGTTCCACATTCTCTTGGCGACGACCTCGCGCCCGTCCGGGCCAGTCACCCACACCTCGTGCTCATCGCCATTGACGAGGAAGACGGTCAGCTTCACTGTATCGCCCTGGCGTACGACCACGAAGCTCGGGGCGAACACATAGCTGGCCACCTCCCACTTCTGGGGATTCTGCTTGTCGGCCTCGCCGGGGGCCTTGAAGCCGTATCCCTTGGAGAGATCTTTCGGATTGACTGGAGGCGGCGCAAGCTTGTCGGCCGTCGTCGCACCCTTCACCTCCATGCCGGTCATGAAGATCGTATGGGTGATAGGCGTCTCGGTCTGACCGAGGCTCTGGCTCGTCGACAGCGCAAGTCCGAACAACGTCGCCCCTGCGAGCATGCCGCCCAGTTTCAACACCTTTGCCCTCTTCATCGCTTGTCCCTCCTTTACTCAGGTTTCCTTCGGAGTGATCTTGGTCTCCTCTTTTCTGAAATGGGCCTACGCCGCCTTTCCGCGGCGGTGGATTCTCCTGGAGATCCTTGCCTGAGGCGCCGGGATAAATTGATGTGGGGCCAGTTCAAAGGCATCGCGGCACCGGAGGCTGCAGAAGTAGTAGTACCGACTGTGATACCGGCTGACTACGGTCGCCCCGCGCACGTCGAACACTGTCCCGCACACCTGATCTTTCTTCACGGCGCGATCTCCCGCGCTTGATGATTCATTCTTGTCTCGAGGAGGTCGGTCTTCATCCGCTCGAACTCCTCCCGGCTGATCTCCCCCCGGCTGATCTCCCCCCGGCCCATCGCCCCCGCTCCGGTCACTGTGGAGAGAAGGAGTTCCCGCAGCCGCAGCTCTGCCGAATGTTTGGATTCTGAAACGTGAAGCCCCCGATGAGGCCGCGCTGCACGTAGTCCAGGGTCGTGCCGTTCAGGTAAAAGTAGCTCTTGGCGTCCACCACCACCTTGAGGCCGTCCACCTCGAAACTCCTGTCGTGGGGACCAAGCTCGGTGTCGAATTCGAGGAAGTAGGAAAGGCCCGAGCAGCCTCCCCCCCGCACCCCCATCCGGAGAAAGGCCCCAGTCAGATTCTGGGCGGCCATCGCACGCTTGGCCTCCCTCATCGCCGGCGGGGTCAACGTGATCATGTGCATCCCTCCTCTCCGCCGCCGCCAGCCGCTCCGATGGTGGCCAAACTTCGAAGCATCTGGCAGGACGGGCAATAGCGGCCAAAGGCCTCGCCGCTGGAGGCCTTCGCCCCGTCCAAGGAGCGCTGAACTTTCTCAAGCATGCGCCCAGGCGCGATGGCAGCACCGCAGCGGAGACAGCGAACCATCTGATCCTCGGCCAGGACTGCCGGCTGCCAGAGTCGGGAGAACTCCAGGCGCCGGTCTATCTTGAGCGCCCCCTCGGGGCAGACCTGGACGCAGGCCGCGCAGGCGTCGCAGCGGGCATGGTCGAAGAGGAGCTGCGAGGACTCGTCATCCTCATAGAAGGCGAGAGCTCCGCTGGGGCAGCGCTCAGCGCAGGCCCCGCAGAGGGTGCAGCGGCTGGCTTGAACCTTTACCATTCCAAAGGGGATCCAGTCGCCAATCAGGGGGGCTGGCGGAATGGGAGCCGGAGAGACAAGCTCCTTGAGGAGAGCCGGCAGCCCCAGGGCTTCTTTTATCTTCAGGCCTGCCAGCTTCTGCAGGCGGTGAGCGCTGAGCCCGACTATTGTCTCGCCGAACGCCTTTAACGTGACCGCGCTGCCAACCTCCTCCCTGCCGACGACCACCAGCCGCTCAGCCTCAACTCCCAAGCGAGCGAGGAGGTCCCGGGTGAACCGGAGAGTCCGCTCCCACCGGGCCTGGTCGCAGCGGTGGCGGCAGCCGGTCGGACACGGAAGGATCGCGATCTCATCGGCCCCAAGCGTGGAGGCCCGGAGGAGGAGCCAGGCGGAGACGGCTCCAATAGAGGGAAGGCGAAGGGAAGGCAGGTTCTTTAGCTCGTCAGGAGGAGCCCCTCCGTCGGCCACCACAAGAAGGACTCTCGGCTTTCGGGCGACCTCCTCGGTTAGGAGCGTCCTCAGCTCCGCCTCCAGCCGTTCTGGATTCAGCAGGGGCTGACGGATGGCCCCCACAGGGCAGACGGGGAGGCAAGCCCCGCACCCGATGCACTTCGCCTTGTCGATCGCGGCAGCGCTCCCGGCGAGGCTGATGGCCTGCTGAGGGCACGCGGCGAGGCACCGGGTGCAACCCTTCCAGGCCGTGCAGGCTTCTGGCTCCACGGCGGGGACGACCTCGTAGCGGGGGGTGAGAGGCCCAAAGAGGAGGTCGCGGCGGCTGAGCGGGCCCCGAGCCGGCTGATACGAGAGCTTGAGGTACTTCGGATCAATCCCCTCGGGCTTTGCCAGCGTCATGGCAGAGCCTCCTCGAGGAGCCCGGCCAGGGCCTTAACGCGCTCGGCGTCCAGCGCGATGATCTCCCGAAGCGCGACCGCCACGCTTCGGTAGAAGGCCGCATGCGTGGAGGCGAGAAGCCGATCGCAAAAGGCCGGGGTCCATTGAGTCAGGTGATCTTTGAGAAATGTCCTCTCGCGTTCGAGCCACCCGAGGGCAGTGGAGACATCTTCATCCTCCCAAGCCCTTGCCTCCTCCTCAGAGAGGAGGGCCATGAAAGCCAGCTCGGCGGACGCTCGATCGGGCAATTCTTTCAACGACGGGTCGAGAACATAGCCCGCCTCCGCGTACTGTCTACGCACGTCGAGGGTGGTCTCGCCCATGACCCGCCACCCTTCGCGATAGACAGACTCATAGGGAGGAGCGGGAAGAGGCCCCGGCCCCACAAAAAGCCGGTAATACTCAGGACTCAGCGCCGTCGGATCAAGGACCGGAAGCTGAATGGGCGCCTCCGGATCCGAAACCGCTTCGGCAAGCTCCGCCGAAGGCGGGCTCAGGCTCAGCGCCAGGAGCTCGTAGGCTCGGGTTCTCGTTCTGGTCTCATCCGCCCTGTTCATTTCGCGTTGCACCGATCAGCCGTGCTCCTCGAGCTCCACCAGCGGGAAAAGCTTCGCGCAGAGGAAAAAGACCAGGGCTCCCAGCGCGTAGATGCCGCCCGCGATGGAGAGCTCGACCAGCGTCGGCGTGTAGCTCCCGGCGGGATAGAAGGGGAACAGGAGGCGGTGAAGCTGGGGGAGAATCACGATATTGGACCGCTCGAGGAAGACGCCCAGCACGACCAGCGCGCTCGCGATGCCGACGCCCTCGACCGTCTTCCTCAAGGGGGAAATGAGGACCACGAGCGGAACAAGCAGACCAAGGATCAGGTTCGTCCAGAAGACGGGGGCGAAGTCCCCCCAAATCATCTGGCGGAAGACGTGCATCTGGGCGGACTCCTTGCCGAAGGTCACCGTCAGAAGCTCGGCAAAGAGGAAGTAGCCAAGCACCGGGATCGAAAGGGCCAGGAGCTTCCCCAGCTCCACGATCGTCTCCCGCTTAATCCTGAGCCCCAGCAGCGCCTTCGCCACGATCGCCGAGACGATCACCAGGGCGAGCCCGGAGACGACGGCCGACACGACGAAGAGCGGCCCGAGGAGGCTCGTGTGCCAGGTGACCCGCGCCTTGACCACCCCGAGGATCCACGCAGTGATCGAGTGGAGGAGCACCGCTGCGGGCACGGAGACGATGGCGAGGGCTCTCAGGATCTTCCGGTCCCGCTCGAGGGCCCTCGGCGAGAGGTCGGTATAGCCGAGGGCGAGGAGGCGGTAGAGCCACCGCCGCTCAGGCATCGCGTCCATGCAGCGGACCAGGTCGGCCCGGGTGCCTAAGTAGCCGAGGGCCATGGCCAGCGTCAGGTAGGCCAGGATGATGATGACATCCCAGATGAGAGGCGAGCCGAGACGCCAGTAGAGGAAGAGGAAGTAGAAGCGGTCGGGCGCGCCGATGGAGACGAAGATGAAAAGTGTGGCCAGGATCAGGCAGCTGATCGCCATCAGCTCGGCGAGTCGGGCCACGGGCCGAAAGCGCTCGATCCCGGCCGCATAGGCCAGGGCGCCGACGATGATCCCTCCCGCGCTCACGCCGATCAGGAAGACGAAGTTGACGATGTAGAGACCCCAGTAGATGGACACGTTCAGCCCGGTCACCTCCAGGCCGTGCGCCCACTGCTGGAAGACGAGGTTGTAGGCTCCCCAGCCAACAGCCGCAAGGAGGATTGCCATCGCGACGAACCACGGCCCGTCAAGGCGCAGTGCACGGAGGGGAGCCGCCTCAGCGGCAATTCCGAGGATCTCATCTCTCGCTTTCGCCGCCATCGCTCACCCCTCCTTCAGGTAGTAGACCCGGGGCGCTGTCCCCAGCTCCTCGAGGAGCCTGAAGGCCCGCTTGTCATGCGAGAGCCGGTAGACCTCGCTCGTTGGATCGTCCAGGTCGCCGAATTTGATGGCCCCGCCGGTGCACGTCTGCTGGCAGGCCGTCTGATAGTCGCCGTCCTTTACCTCTCGCCCCTCGGCCTTCGCTCTGGCTTTGGCCTGCTCCAGGCGGTGGAAGCAGAAGGTGCATTTCTCCACGATGCCCACCCGGCGCCGCGCTACCTTCGGGTTGGGGTTGGAGTACTGGGTCATGGATTCGGGTGGGGCAAACTTTCCGACGTTCATGTAGCGGACGCCGTAAGGGCAGGCCACCATACAGTACTTGCAACCGATGCATCGGTCGTAGTCCTGGATGACGAGCCCGTCCTCCCGCTTCCAGGTGGCCTTGACCGGGCAGACCTGGACGCAGGGCGGCTCGTCGCAGTGCATGCAGGGCCGGGGGATGAACGTCGCCTTCACCCTGGGGTACTCGCCCTCCACGTGGGCGAGGAGCTGCATCCAGAACATGGTGTGGTTGCGCTCGGCCTGCTCGGGGGTCGAGAAGGGGACGTTGTTCTCCGCCTTGCAGGCGACGACGCAGGCCTGGCAGGCTGTGCACTTGTCGAGGTCGATCACCATTCCCCAGCGTGCCATCGCCGTCACCTCCCCTACGCCCTGTAAACCCTGACGCGGGTGGAGAAGAAGGCCGCCAGGCCACCCAGGCGGTCATTCTCGTGGACCAGAATCTCGTTAGGGTTGACACCTCGCCCCTTGGCGTAGCGGCCGTAGGCCTTATGTCCCTGCTCGAACGGCATATTCACCACCTGGGGCATCGCGCCGGGGTAGAGCTTGGCGCGGGTCTTGATTTTCCCCACGACGGATTCGACCCAAACCTGGTCGCCGTCGCGGATCCCGAGTTTCTTCGCCGTCTCCGAGTTAATCTCCACCCAGGAGTCCCACCGTACCCCCACATGGGGCCCCATGATTTCCTGAAGCCAGGGACTGTTGGCGCCACGTCCCTCGGCGTGGGCCATGAGCTTGTAGGTATTAAGGAGGAGCGGGTACTTCGCTGGATCACCGACGTAGCGGATCGGCTCGTAGTGGGGCAGGTACACCTCATCCCCCCTGGCTTTGAGCTTGAGCCCCTTGAGGATCTCCTCCAGCGCCCGCTCTTCGGTGTAGGTCTTCCCTTTCTCCTTGGCCTTCTCCACCTCCTTCTTCGCCAGCTCCTCGAGCTTGTGCTCTAGGTTCTGGGAGTAGAACTCGAAGCGCTTAGAAGGAGTCTTGAAGCCGTGCTCCCAATCACGAAACTTGTACGGCGGCGCAGCCCAGAAGCCTTTCGTTTTGAACTCCGCCCAGAACTTTTCGAACGTGGGAGCGACGATGTTCCCCTTCTGGGCCTCGTGGAGCCCTCTCACCTTCTCCTTGATCAACGCCTCGTAGTCCCGCCATGGGAAGGACTGACGAACACTTCCCCCGATCCGCTTCGCCAGCTCGATGAGCGCATCTCCAGTGTTCCGGGTGTCGTAGAGGGGGATGACGACCGGCTGGCGAAGGCTGATGACGGGGTAGCCGAGGCTCGGATAGATGACGTCATCGTGCCACCGCTCCAGATAGCTATGGTCAGGGAGGATGAGATCCGCGTACGCGGTAGTCTCGTCCAGGAAGGGCGAGAAGCTCACAATGAAGGGAACTTTCTCAATTGCCTTGTACCATCGCCCCACATCGGGAGTGGAGAACAGCGGGTTGGTGTAATAGAGCATGAGGGTGTCAATCGGGTAAGGCCCCTCGCCCAGAATCATCTCCGGCAGGTCCTGGTAGACCTTGCCGGCCAGCGGGTATTTCTTCGTCCCGGCGTAGTCGATCCTGGGCTGCTTCACCCCGGCCTTGGCGATCTCGTCCTGGACCAGCTCCGGCCACTTCGTCAGCGGCGGCCCATGCTGGACGATCACGCCACCCGGCACCTCCAGGCTCCCCACCAGGGCATTGAGGGCATGGATCGCCATCCGGTTATAGACGCCGTTGGTCTGCATACTGGCGCCCCGCTCCCCGGCAGCGATGGCCGGAGGCGTGCTGACGAACTCCCTGGCGATCCGAACGATGGTGGCCTCGGGGACTCCAGTGATCTCGGCCGCCCGCTTCGGCGGGTACTGTTCAAGGACGAGGGTCTTAAAGCCCATGTGCTTCTTCCCGGTCTTCTCGTCCACCCAGTCCTCGAACCCGAAGGCGTGCTCGGCAACGAACGCCTTGTCGTAGAACTCCTCCTTGATAATCACGTGGGCGATCCCGAGCGCGAGGGCGGCGTCCGTGCCGGGGTTGATGGGGATCCACTCGTCAGCCTTGGCCGCGGTGACGGAGAAGCGGGGCTCGACCTGGACGAGCTTGGCCCTGATTGGCCGCTCCCGCCTCATGTGGCCGAAGGCGCGCAGGAGGCGCGTTGTCGGCCGCCAGGCCTCGATAAAGCCGCCGCCGAAGCAGAGGAGGTAGTTGGTGTTGTCCCAGTCGTAGCCGGCGTAAGCCTTGAAGCCCTGGGTCAGATAGTGAGCCTGGGGAGTGCCATCAGCGCAGATCGAGGAGTGCCCGACATCATTGGGGGTGCCGTATGCATTCATGAACCGGGCGAAGAGGCCGTGCATCTGGCCCCGGTAGCGCCCGCCCATGACGACCAGGCGATGGGGCTCCCCTTTGGCCCGGAGCTCCCTCAACCGCTTTGCCACAAGATCGAGGGCCTCATCCCAGGAGATCCGTTCCCACTTCCCCTCGCCGGGCGCGCCGAGCCTCCGCATTGGCCCCTTGATCCGGTCCGGGTCATAGAGGATCTGGAGCCCGATATGCCCTTTCGGGCAGAGCCGGCCGAGGTTGATCGGATGCTCTGGATTCCCTTCGATCTTCACCGCCCGGCCATTTACGACTCGCACAAAGATCCCGCATCCTGCCGGACACTGGAGGCAGACGTTCGGGACCCATCGTTCATCGGGGACCTTCTCCGCTTTTTCCTGGCTCGCCCCATTGCGGCTCGGCATCTGGCTGGCCAGGACTGTCCCGGCCCCGGTTGCCGCCGAAACCTTCAGGAATGTCCTCCGTGTGATCCCCATTTGCCTGATCCTTTCGCACTAGAGGTTCCGGCTCATCCGCTCCGGGTGAATCGCCGCACCATCCCAACTCCCAACCCTGTGAAAAATCGTGCAACCAAGATGCCAGGAAGGACCGCGGGGAAGCCCTCATAAACGCAAGTTTTTTTCCAGCAGTCGTAGAGCCTGCTGATATGGTAGTGGGGCAGCGTTACCCCAACTGGTGAGTCAATGTCCCAGCCGGCGAGAGCTCAGAAGCTAAACCAGCTGATGAGCTCGATCTTGTTGTTCTCGTTCTCGCGGCTCTCGGAGCCACCCGTGGTGAACACGCGTCGCCAGTCGGTCGCCGTGTGGTTATAGGACAGGGCAAAGGTGAAGGGGCCGGGCGTCCACCAGATGCTGACCTCCGACTGTCGGTTGTTGACCCGGAAGAAGTTGTTAGTGAGCGTGCCGGTCACCACCATTTCATGGCCGGCTTCGCCTCCGTCCCTTTCATGCGGACTCCGTCACCGGGCCCGCCATCGTCTGGTAGAGCCGGGCCGCGTGGTCCCACCGGATGTTCTTCATGAAGGCGTCGACGTGGGCGTCGGCGCTCGCCCCATGGTCCATGTGGTAGGCGTGCTCGTACAGGCGGCCTCCGGCACATTCGCTTGGGTTGGAGTTCTGAAGATTTCCAAGGACCACCACGACAGCGGGGCGAGCAGTTCCGGGCGCATCTCACTCCATACGTGGACTGTCGCTCGAGAATCCACCGACCGGTTTCCGATCAGCGGTTGCTCGACAGCGCCGCGTGCGTGCTGACGCTTGCCCTTACTCCTCGCGCTCCCCATCGCGCACTGCCATCGTCTCACTCGCATACCGTTTCTCCTCCAGACCATGTA
>CAYFIG010000037.1:3429-11581 GCA_964342905.1 uncultured bacterium | reverse complement strand
GATCGTGAGGCCCAAGGCCTTGGCGGTCTTCAGGTTGATGACCAGGTCTATCTTCATCGGGCGCTCCACAGGCAAGTCCCCGGCCTGCGCCCCTTTGAGGATCTTGGCGATGAGTCGTGCCGCCTGCCGGGCGATGTCCACATCGCTTGTCCCATAGCTCGCTAGCGCTTCCACGGTGCTCCTCGTACGAGCGTGAAACATGGTGGGGATCCGCATGGCATTTGCGGCTTGGATGATCTCGTCGTAGTAGCCCGAGGTCAGCCCACCTGGAATAGCGAGAACAGCATGTACCTCCCCTAACGCGTCCAGCCCGCGCATGATCTCGTCCCGGCTTCGCGTCTCTTGCTCTACCAGCGTGATACCTAACTTGAGGGCTGCCTCGCGCGCAGCTGCGATGCTTTGCCGTGGGGACGCATCCCGGGGATCGTAGAGGACGAGAACGCGACGGACCCGAGGCACTATCTCCTTTAAAAGTTCAAGGCGCTTGCCTGACAGCTCCGGGTATTCGAAAGTGAGAGCGGTCATGTTGCCACCTGGGCGGGCAAAACTCGAAACCAAGCCCGCGGCAACCGGATCCCCGGGAGTGATAAACACGATCGGGAGTTCCGAGGAGATTTGACGGGTCAGCTTCGCCAGCTCCGAGCCGATCACGAAGAGCACTGCTACACGCTGCATGCGGAACTCTTCGCTTGCCGCTCTTGCGCTGGCCAGATCTCCCCTTACAACCCGCCGCTCTAGGATTTCCACGACCTGCTCCGAATAACCGTGCTCACCAAGCCCTCGCTTTAGTCCGCCCACCAGCTCAGAAAAGCGCGGCTCCTCCGACGGCCCCAGAATCCCGATCCGAGCAGGCCGGCCCTGCGCCTCGGAGTGGAACGGAGCCAAGAGGATTCCGAAGGCGAGGGTGATGCCGAGAAGCTTGGAAAAACTCATCGACCCTCAGTGCCCACCAGGATCTGAGCGAGGTGGACTGCTTTCACCCGGGAACCCATGCGCGAGAGCCCGCCGCCCATCTGCATGAGGCAGCCGGCATCACAGGCCACCAGGCAGTCCGCCCCGGTCGCCTCGACGTTCTTGAGCTTCCGGTCAAGGATGGAGGCGGAGACTTCGGGGAGCCGCACCGCGAAGCTCCCGCCAAAGCCACAGCACTCATCCGCCCCCGGAAGCTCCGCCAGCTCCACGCCTTCCAGGTTCCGCAGGAGCGTCCGCGGAGCTTGCGACTCGCCGAGGCCGCGGAGCAGGTGGCAGGAATCGTGGTAGGTTACTTTGCCTCTAAAGTTGGTGGCCGCCCGGCTCACGCCCAGCACCTTAACCAGAAACTGGGAGAATTCATACGTGCGACCGGCCAGCGCCTCAGCCTGAGCGCGAAGCGCGGGGTCGTCCTTCAGCAGCCCGGGATACTCCTTCTTCACCATCCAGGCGCAGGACCCGGACGGCACCACCACATAATCAGAGCCTGAAAAAAGCGGAACGGTCCGCCGAGCCACCCGGGCAGCCTCCTGATGGTAGCCAGAGTTGAACAGGGGAAGCCCGCAGCAGGTCTGATTCTGGGGGAAGTCCACTTTCACCCCGAGTCGGCGTAGCAGGCGAACCATGGCGACTCCTACCTCGGGGTAGAAGAGATCTACCAGGCACGTGATCAATAGAGAGGCGCGGACTGGCTCGGCCATATTCCTCGGGAGGCTAGTGTGTCGGGGGCGGAGCCACCATCACCAGAACAACCAGCGGGTTCGGGCCGTCGTTGACCAGCCCGTGCTCCACCCCGGCAGGGGCAACGAGCGCCTCGCCCTCGCCCACTGCCTCCTCCTTCCCGGCGAGGGAGAATCGGCCCGCGCCCCGGACGACGTAGTATACCTTGTCCTGCGCGTCGTGGGTGTGCGGTTTCTGCGCCTGGCCGGGCGCCACGCAGTAGAGGTCGAGCTGGAAGCGGCCGGTCGCTGCCAGGGCGATCTTGGCGAGCTTCTCAGGTTGAAACTTGACGTGGTCCTCTACCCTGATCTTCATCGCTCCCACTCCTTCTCCAGAACGGCTCGCCCGAGCAGCTCCACAGGGTGGAGCAGCTCAATGGCCAGGCCGCGCTCCCGGCAGCCTCTGGCGATCTGAAGCAGACACCCGGGATTGCCGGTGACCACGATCTGTGCCCCGGTCTCAACAATCCGCCGAACCTTCAGCTCCAAGAGCTGGCCCGCCATCTCCGGCTCCAGGAGATTATAAATCCCGGCGCTCCCGCAGCAGAGATCGCTCTCCGGAAGCTCCACCAGCGTGAGCCCCGGAATCTTTTTCAGGAGCGCTCGGGGCTGGGCGCGGATCCGCTGGCCATGGATCAGGTGGCAGGGGTCGTGATAGGTCACAGCCACCTCCATCCGTTGAAACTGAAAGTCGGCATCAACCAGCAGCTCTGACACATCCCTCACCGCCCGCGAGAACCCCGGAGCCCGGGAGTCGTCGTGGAGCCAGTGGCCATACTCCCGCATGGCTGAGCCGCACCCTGCCGCGTTGGCCACCACCACGTCCACCTCTTGGTCGAAGGCGGCGAGCACTCCCCTGGCCAACCCGCGCGCCTCGTCGAGCCGACCCGCGTGAAGATGCAACGCCCCACAGCAGTCCTGCTGCCGCGGAATCACGACGTCGTAGCCCGCAGCCGAAAGAAGCCGGGCGGTCAGCTCGTTGACGCGGGGGAACAAGAAGCGCTGGACGCACCCGAGGAGCAGACCAGCGCGGCCTCGTCGAGAACCCCGCGCTGGAATCAGCTCGGGGAGCTCGGGACTCGGGTCCCTCGGCAGCGGGGGGAGCAGCCCTTCCATCGCAGCGACGCGAGGCGCGAGTCTCAGCAGCCCGCTGGCTCGAACCAGACGCTGAAGTCCCGACCGCTGGTAGAAGGCAAGGGCAGCGAGCGTTGGCGCGAGACGGCCAGGATAAGGAAAGAGGCTGAGCACAAGCCGAGCGAGGAGTCGCTGAGCAAGAGGACGACTCCCGTGGCGCTCGATCTGGCCTCGGGTCTGCTCCAGGAGTTTGCCGAACGGAACTCCGGACGGGCACGCGGTCTCGCAAGCCCGGCAACCCAGGCACAGGTCCAGGTGCCGGGTGAACGTCCGGGTCAATCCCACCCGTCCTTCGGCTGCGGCCCTCATCAGGTAGACCCGGCCCCGGGGCGAGTCCATCTCTTCTCCGAGAACGCGGTACGTGGGGCACTGGGGGAGGCAAATTCCGCAATGGACGCAGGCCCGAATCCCGTCCAGGTCGGGGGGATCCCGGAGATCAAACACGCCGAGCTTCATGGCGTCAGATCCGGTCAATGAACCGACCGGGATTGAGGATTCCGCGTGGGTCGAACTCGGCCTTCAGCCGTCGCATGATGGCGAGGACGCTGGGGTCGATCGGACCCCAGACATCGAGACGTTCCTTGAGCGCGCGAGGGGCAGCTTCCACCACCACGCTCCCGCCTTCGGCAGCCACCCGCTCCCTCAGGGGGACAATAACCTCCCGCTCCCACTCTTCGCCCGACAGATTCCCCCCGAGACGGCTCCGGAGCACACCGTTCCCGGCCTCCGCTACCACGCACGCGCTCACCTTCCGGGCATCAGCCAGCTCCTCGATCGCGGACAGCCGTTCAGCGCTGAGTGCGGGAAGAGTCACCACCTTCAGGAGGACCCCATCATTGGCATCCAGCAACTGCCTGACCCGCTGCCACAAATCGCCCTCGGACACGACCACCCCCTCCCCTCCATTCCTCGCGGCAAATGCGAAGAGGGTTTCCCGCTGGGAGCGAACCGCCTCGATCGCGCTCCCCACGGTCACCGCGAGAGCGGCCGGGGCGCGCGGGAATCCCAGCCCGCTGAGTGCCTCCCTGTTGAGAAGCTCGAGCCGAGTCGGCTGAACGGAAGAGCCGAGGACCGAAGCAAGGAATGCCCCGGCCCGCTCGCCTGACGGAAAGCTGAAGAGCCAATG
Source organism: uncultured bacterium (assembly GCA_964342905.1). Lineage (GTDB taxonomy): Bacteria > Methylomirabilota > Methylomirabilia > Rokubacteriales > CSP1-6 > CAYFIG01. The sequence goes on along the minus strand of CAYFIG010000037.1, from coordinate 7,633 downwards.
CCCCTCCGCCTCAGGCATCGGCTGAAGTCGAAGCGTCAGCTCAGCAAGAATCCCGAGCGTCCCCAGGGAGCCAACCAGGAGCTTCGGGATGTCGTAGCCGGTGACGCTCTTGACTACCTTGGCGCCCCCCCAGGTGAGGGTCCCGTCGGCCTGGACAAAGCGGACTCCCAGGAGGAAATCTCGCGCGGTCCCGTAGCGGACGCGGAGCGGGCCCGAGTCATTCACCGCTACCACGCCGCCCACGGAGCGGAGCGCCCCGACCAGCGGGTCCAGCGGGAGAAACTGGCGACGGGGAGCCAGCCGGGCCGCCAGCGCTTGGAGCGTGATCCCGGCCTCTACGGTTACCGTGAGGTCATCGGGCTGGTACTCCACCAGCCCCGAGAGGCGGCTCATGCCAATCACCAGGTCCGCCCGAGCCGGAAGATTGCCGACTCCGATGCGCGCCCCCGTTCCGTACGGAACCACGGCTAGGTGCTCCTCCGAGGCCAGGCAGAGGAGCCGTGTCAGCTCTTCGATGCTGGTTGGGAGCGCGATCCAGCACGGCCGCACGCCGTCCACGGCATGGCGCTCCACGCTTACCGGATCCGTCGAGAGGCGATCCGATCCGACGATTCCGGCCAGAGCATCCGTGAGGGCAGTGGCGGAGACGGCCACGAGCTAGACCCAGGCGCCCCCAGGAATTTGGGTTCCGCCTGAAGGCCGCATCGCCTCGCCGCAGGCTGGGTGAGCTGGCAGAAGCTTTCCGGGGTTCATGATTCCCGTGGGATCGAATACCCGTCGGAGGCGCGCCATGAAGGCGAGGTCGGCCTCGCCATACTGCAAGGGTAAATTCGCCGCCTTGTCAACGCCGACTCCGTGCTCCCCGGTGACGCTCCCGCCGAGGGCGATGCACGCGTGGAGGAGCTCTTCGTTGGCTTGAATCGCCCGCTCCAACTCCCCCGGTTTTTCCTCGTCGTAGCAGATCAACGGGTGCAGGTTCCCATCGCCGGCGTGAAAGACGTTGGCGATCAGGAGTCGGTGGCGGGTGGCAATGGTAACGATCTCCCTCATGATCTGGGGGAGCTTCGATCGGGGGACCACGGCATCCTGAAGGAGCCAGTTTCGGGTGAGCCGACCAATGGCGCCAGCGGCTTCTTTCCGGCCCTTCCAGAGGAGCGCCCGCTCCGCGTCGTCCCGGGCAATTCTGATTTCCAGGGCCAGGTGGGAACGACAGATCTCCGCGATCTTCTCAGCCTGAGCCTCGACCTCGGCGCGGGGACCGTCCAGCTCGATGAGAAGCACAGCCCCGGCGCCCTTGGGATACCCGGCCCCGATCCCTTCCTCGATGGCCCGGATCACGGGCTCGTCCATCAGCTCAAGGGCCGCGGGGATGATCCCCGCTGCGATGATGGACGACACAGCCTCCGAGGCGTCCTCGATATCAGCGAAGACGGCCAGGATGGTCTTGACCGCTTCGGGGAGATGGAGGAGCCTGACCGTGACCGCGGTGATAACGCCGAGCGTGCCCTCGCTCCCTACCATGACCCCCGTGAGGTCATAACCCGGGGTCTCCTGGACTTTTCCTCCAACGCGAACCAGTTCGCCGGCGCCGGTCACAACCTCGAGCCCCAGAACGTGGTTCACCGTGATCCCGTACTTGAGGCAATGAGGACCGCCCGCGTTGGTGGCACAGTTGCCCCCGATAGACGAAACCATCTGGCTCGAGGGGTCTGGCGCGAAGAAGTACCCCCGCTCCCTCACGGCGTTGGTGAGCCAGAGATTGATCACGCCGGCTTCCACGGTAGCGCACCGGTTCGGAAGGTCCGCCTCCAGGATCCGGGTCATCCGGGTTGTGGAGATCATCACCCCACCCTGAGGCGCCATGGCCCCGCCGATGAGACCGGTTCCCGAGCCCCGTGGGACCACCGGAGTGCCGTGCTTTAGGCAGAGCCGGACAACCTCGGCGACCTGCGCGGTCGATGTGGGAAGCACCACCGCGTCCGGCGCGCCTTTATAGAAGGTGTGCATGTCGCATTCGTAGGTGAGGCGTCCCTCGGGCGTGTCCACGACTCCCTGAGGGCCAACGATCCGTGCCAGCTCGCGAAGGAACTGCGGCCTGAGCGCCATCTTTCCCTCAAAACGAACCTGCCGACCCTTCGCAGGATCGGCAGTATCTCATCCGGGATCGAGCGCCGGCTTCGCCGGCGCAACCCTTGGGGGGAGGTTCGGAAGGGGGGCGCTAGCCCCCCTCCGAGGGTCTATCCGATCCTCCAGGTATCCCCAGACACGAGCAGTTTGCCGAGGTCGCCCGGCCCCCGGTCCGCGATCAGTTTCTGTTCCTGCTCGAGCATGATCGCCTCATACACCGGCGCCTCAACGTCCCCCAGCACGCCGACCGGGATTGGAAAGTCAGGATTCGCGAGCTGGGCCAGCACGTTGGTCTTCCACGGATCGGTCTCGTCGTGCACCCAGAGCAGGCTCTCAGGAACGTCCGTCACCCGGACCACCCGTGGCTTCGCGCCCTCCAGCACGAGGCCGTGGCGGTCGTCTACCGGGCCGAAGACGAGGGGCTTGCCGTGCTCAAGCCTGAGTTCGTGCATGATCTTCGACTCGCGATCATAGAGGACATTCCAGGCGAGGTCGTTGTAAACGTTGCAGTTCTGGAGGATCTCGACGAAACCCGTGCCGTTGTGGTGAGCCGCGCGCTTGAGCATCTCCTCGATGTGCGCGACGTTGCGGTCCACCGTGCGCGCCACAAACGTCGCCCCCGCGCCGAGCGCAAACTCGCACGGGCTCACGGGGCGGTCCGCGGAGCCGAATGGGGTGGACTTGTTGACCTTCCCGAGCTCGCTGGTAGGGGAGTATTGCCCTTTCGTCAGCCCGTAGATCTTGTTGTTAAACAGAAGAATGGTGAGATTCACGTTCCGCCGGAGGACGTGGAGGAGGTGGTTGCCGCCGATGGACAGGCCGTCGCCATCGCCGGTGACAACGAACACTTTGAGGTCAGGCCGGGCCACCCGGAGGCCGGTCGCGATGGCCGGCGCGCGCCCGTGGATCGTGTGGAACCCGTACGTGTTCATGTAGTAGGGGAACCGGCTCGAGCAGCCGATCCCCGAGATGAACACGATATCCTCGCGGGGAATCCCGAGGTCCGGCATCATCTTCTGCACCGCGCTCAGGACCGCGTAGTCCCCGCAGCCAGGGCACCAGCGGACATCCTGGTCAGATTCGAAGTCTTTCTTCGTGTATTTCCTCGGGGCTTCGGTGACGCCCGTGGTGTCGCTCATCGCTTCTCCTCCAGGAGTTGATCGATCGCCTCCCCGAATTCCTGGGTTTGGAGCGGGAGCCCGCGCACCCGAGCAAAGCCGACGGCGTCCACGAGGTACTCGGCGCGAAGGACTCGCACGAGCTGCCCGCTGTTGATTTCCGGGACCAGGATCCGCCGATACCGGCGCAGGATCTGCCCGAGGTCAGGGGGCAGCGGGTTCAGATAGCGCAGGTGGATGCTGGCAACCGCGTTGCCCTCCTGCTGCGCCTCCTCCACGGCTGCGGTGATCGTGCCGTAGGTGCCTCCCCAGCCCACCACGAGCAGATCGCCCGCCGCAGGGCCGTACACGGTGGTGGGCGGAATCTCCTGCGCCACCCGGCGCACCTTCTCCGCCCTGAGCCGGACCATCAAATCGTGGTTCTCCGGATCGTAGGAGACGTGGCCGGTGATGTGTTCCTTTTCAAGGCCGCCGATCCGGTGCTCGAGGCCGGGCGTCCCGGGTCGGACCCAGGGTCGCGCCAGCGTGGCGTCGTCGCGAGTGTACGGAGCGAAGCCGTCGGGGTCTGTGCGGAAGGTCACTGGGATGTCAGGGAGGGTCTTGGGATCCGGAATCAACCAGGGCTCGGCCCCATTGGCAAGGTAGCCATCGCTCAGAACAATCACCGGGACCATGTACTTCACCGCGATCCGGATCGCCTCGTAGGCGATGAAGAAGCAGTCGCCCGGGCTCATCGGCGCCAGAACTACCACCGGAGACTCGCTCGGGCGGCCGTACAGGGCCATGAGGAGGTCCGCCTGCTCGGTCTTCGTGGGCATTCCCGTGCTGGGGCCCGCTCGTTGGACGTCGAAGACCACGATGGGGAGCTCGGCCATGACGGCCAGGTTGATTCCTTCCGACTTCAGGGCCATCCCCGGTCCGCTCGTGGCGCACAGGCCAATGGCACCCCCGTAGGCCGC
>CAYFIG010000037.1:0-3419 GCA_964342905.1 uncultured bacterium | reverse complement strand
GATGATCGAGCCGACCGCCGCGATCTCGTCCTCGGCCTGGATGGTGCGAACCCGGAAGTGTTTGTACAGGGACAACTCGTGGAGAACGTCGCTCGCCGGGGTGATCGGGTAGGCGCCGTACACCACGGTGAGCTTGGTCCGTTCGGCCGCCGCCAGGATCCCCCAGGCCAGGGCGCGGTTCCCCGTGATGCTCCGGTAGAGCCCCGGCGCCATCTCCGCCGGCTCCATCCCGTAGCACTCGGTGAAGATCTCCGCCGTCTCGCCGAAGTGATACCCGGCCTTCAGCGCGCGGTTGTTCGCCTCTGCAATCGCGGCGTTTTTGGCGAATCGCCTCTGGATCCACTTCACGGTGGGCTCGATCGGGCGGTCGTAGACCCACGACACCAACCCGAGAGCGAGGAAGTTCTTGCACCGTTCCTTCTCTTTGACGTTAAGGGGCAGCCCCTCGAGCGCCTCCATGGCGAGCCGCGTGATATCGACCTTGTGCAGCCGATAGCGGCTCTCGAGGGCCGGGTCGTCCAGCGGGTTGGACTGGTAGCCCGCACGATCCAGGTTCTTCTTCTCGAAGGTCGCGGTGTTCACGATCAGCAAGCCGCCTTCTTTGAGATCGCCCAGGTGCACTTTGAGGGCCGCAGGGTTCATGGCCACCAGGCAGTCAAGGCGATCACCCGGCGTATAGATCCGGCGGCTGCCGAACTGGAGCTGGTAGCTGGACACCCCGAACAGCGTGCCGGCGGGAGCGCGAATCTCCGCCGGGAAGTTCGGCAGCGTGACCAGATCGGCGCCAGCCCACGCGGCCTCGGTGGCAAACTGCTCACCCGTCACCTGCATGCCGTCGCCCGAGTCACCGGCAAACCGAACCACGGCGCGGTCGAGCTGACGGCGCAGCTTCCGGACCGCGGGGGCCTGCGCGACACTCTCGCTCATTGCAGGTCTTCTCCTCTTATCCGGCGTCTACTTGGAGCGGACGCTTGATCTCATCCCCGGGCCGGAGATTCAGAACAGCCTCCGGGAAAATTTCCGCTAGCCACCTCACGACGTCAGTGACCGTGACGATCCCGATCGGCCGCCGCTCGGCATCCACGAGCGGGACCGTCCGGTAGCCGGCAATGTTCATCCGGTTCACCGCGTAGCAGATACGGTCCTGGGGAGAGAGCGCCTCCGGCTCCCGCGTCATCACCTCGCCGAGCGTGGTCCGGTGAACATCCCGGCCCTCGCCGACGACGCGCGTCAGCACGTCGCGCTCGGTGAAGATACCGATCAGGCGGCCCTCCGCATCCACGATCACCACCGCTGCGCGACGGGTGGCCACCATCTTCGTGACCGCCTCGTGCACGGTTGCCGCCGCCGTGAGCCGGATGGGCTCGCTCGGCGCCAGCAGCGTGACCGTGTCGTCGAGGAGCGCCCCCGCAAGCTCTCGAAACTCGCTCTCGAGCGACTCCGAATATTCGTCCTGGAACTCGCTCATGCCTCCCACCTTCCCCTAACTGCTGGCAGCGCAGTAGTGCTCCTGCTCAGCTCCCTTTGGATTGAGATTGCTCCCTCTCTTCCCGGCTAGACCCGAAAACCCGCAGAACAACTTCATCATACCCAAGCGAAAAACGAATGGCAAGACTCTCTACGGTCAGACCGACAGACCACGCCCACTCAGCTTGTTCCAAGAATGCACAAGGATGGGTTTGGCACCTGGGAATGCTACAGCTCGAGAAGCTCCATTTTGGGGGTGCGGGTCAGGTTCCGACACCCGCCGGCCTCGACCACCACTAGATCCTCGATCCGGACGGCGCCCCAGCGGGGGTAGTAGAGCCCTGGTTCAACGGTGACAACCTGCCCAGCCTGGAGGGTATGGTCCACCTTGCTGATCCGGGGGGGCTCATGAATGTCAAGCCCGACCCCGTGTCCGGTGCCATGGAAGAAACCCTGGTTTCGCCCGTCCACGACGCCGGTTTCAAAACCGAGCCGCTCCATCGTTCGGGTCACTTCGCTATGGACCGCCTGCCCTGACACCCTACCCTTGATCAACTCGATCCCTCGGAGCTGGGCCGCCAGCACAGCCTCGTACATACGCTCCAGGTCGTCAGAGGCTTTCCCCTTCACCACGGTCCGAGTCATGTCGGCGAAGTAGCGGGTCCGGCTGGACCTCGGGAAGATGTCAAAGACAATGGATTCGTTGGGGCGAATCGGGCCTGAACCCTGGTTGTGAGGATCGACCCCTTGGATCCCGCACGCGACGATCGTGTGCTGGGCGACGCAGTCGTTCTCCATCAGCGAGAGATTGATGACTTTCTTCAGCACCCCGGCCGTGAGGAGCCCACCCCGCCAGTACACGTGCTCGCCCCTGATCTCGCTCTCCCGGAGGACGTTGAGCGCGGCCTCCAGGGCTGCCTCAACGTGCCGCTGGGTCTCTTCGATGGCGGCGATTTCGTCTATTGATTTGATGAGCCGCTCCGGGAAAAAGGGGTCGGGCTTCGCCGCGACCGTGACACCCTTTTCGCGAAGCCGATCGGCGTACGCGACGGGAAAGTTGGCGGGAACCGTGACGGCCCGGACGGCATACGCTTCGAGAAAGATCCCCACGGTGTCCATGAGGTGAGGCGGGGCCCAGCGCTGGCGAGCCTTGGCCTCGTACTCGCTCAGCGAACAGACCTCGTCCACCCGTGCCTCGCCCCGCGCCCGGTCGATCTCGAGATCGCTCATCAGGAGGAGCTTCTTGCCGTCCACCTGGAGGAAGACGAACGGGTCGGGCGCCAGGAAACGGCACGCGTAGTAGAGGTTGGAATCCGCCTCGCTGGCTGCGATGATCAGGAGCGCCTCGGGGGAGGTCACAGGGCGGCTCCGCGTCGCGTCTCGTAGTAGATCACCGGGTTGGCCTCCCGGCTCACCTTCTCCCAGATTACCATGGATGGGGACAGTCTCCTCACCGGCTTTCTGTCAGCCCTCACCCCGATCCCCGGTCTTTTGAAGCGACTCGATGAAACGCGCCACGATAGGGGTCAAGGGCTTCTGCCGACGATAGATGACCCCAACTGGACGGACCAGGCCGGGAATGTCCAAGGGGGAGGCTGCCAGGGTGCGGATCCGGACCTCCTTGAGCACGGTGGGTTGCGGCAGGATGCTCACGCCCGCGGCAATGGCAATGGCCTGCTTGATGGTCTCAATGTTGTCGAACTCCATGACAACGTTCACCTTCACGTTCCGCTGCTTCAGCGCGCGGTCGATGGCCTTCCGGATGCCCAGATCGGGGTCGAACGCGACGAAGCTCGCGGCCTGGAGGTCCTCGACGTGGACCAGCCGCCGGTGAGCGAGCCGGTGGTTGGGGTGACAGACGAGCACCATTTTCTCGGACCGCCACGGGATGACAGCCAGCGCGCGATTGGCAGGCGGGAATGACATGATCCCGATGTCTGCCTCGTCGTTGA
>CAYFIG010000036.1:3015-11678 GCA_964342905.1 uncultured bacterium | reverse complement strand
AATGCCGCTGTTAGGCACCGCGTCACCCTGCGGGTTCTTCAGCGAGCTGGGCTCCATGCCAGACAGCCACGATCCACGCGGTGGCTCCTTCGACCCGGTAGAAGACACGATACCGCCCAACCAGAACCTCCCGGTATGGGAGCTCGGGGAACTCGGGCACGATTCTGCCGGACGCAGGGGAGCGCTGAAGCCTCCTCAGAGTGGACTCTGCCCGTCGCCTGAACTTCACGGCCGCCCCGGGGTCGTCTCGTCTGATGTCTGCCAGAGCGGCCAGGAACTGCGACCGGCCGGATGGCGTGAACCGAACCCTCACCGAGCCCCTTCTGCAAGAAGAGCATCCGCCTCTTTAAGCACGGTATCGAGGTCATAGCCGCGCCCGGACGCGATCTCGCGTTCCCCACGCGCCAGAAGCCGCAGGAGCTGCCGTTCGTGTTCGGCTCGCTCGTAGGCCTCGATGCTGAGCATGACCGCCGCCGCCCTGCCCCTCTGGGTAATGACAAGAGGTTGCTTCGACGCGCGAACCTTCTTGAGGGCGGCTGCCGCATCCTGTCGAAGGTCAGTGACCGGGATGATGTCGGGAACCTTCGGCATTTATCTCACCTCCCACCATACGTCGAAACGTACCACAGAACGTCCCGTGTAGCAATCCTCGCTTCCGCACGTTGGCTTGACCGACCTCTGTGCACGTAACGATCGCAGTGAGCGGCCGGCGGCACTGACCGCGCGAATTCAAGTCGCGCCCTGGCCGCCGGTCCGCAACAGGTGTCTCCTCACAATGCCCTGAATCGGGGATCCAGGAGGTCGCGCAGCCCATCCCCGAGCAAGTTCACCCCGAGGACCGCCAGCATGAGCGCCAGCCCGGGGAACACCGCCACCCAGGGCGCCGAGGCCAGAAAGGTCTGCCCCTCGGCCAGCATGGCGCCCCAGGAGATGGTGGGCGCCTGGGCCCCGAGCCCGAGAAAGGAGAGCCCGGCCTCGGCAACCATGTTGCCCCCCACCCCGATGGTGGCCGCCACCAGGATCGGCCCGAGGCAGTTGGGGAGCAGGTGACGAAGCAGGATGACCCTGTCCCTCACCCCCAGGGCCTGGGCCGCCTGGACGTACTCTCGTTCCCGGAGCGCGAGCACCTGACCGCGCACCACCCGCGCGATGGTGGTCCAGCCCAGGAGCACCAGCACCAGAAAGACCTTGTCGAGCCCAGGCTGTTCGAAGACCGCGATGAGGCCGATGGCGAGTACGAGCGAGGGGAACGCCATCACCACGTCGGTGATCCGCATGAGGAGGCTGTCGAGCCAGCCGCCGTAGTAGCCCGCGAGGAGGCCGATGGTCGTACCGATGAGGACCACGGGTAGCTCCACGCCCACCCCGACGAGGAGCGACACCCGTCCGCCGTACAGCACGCGCGAGAGAAGATCGCGCCCGAGCACGTCGGTGCCGAAGGCGTGGGGCGCGCCCGGCGACGTGAGTGAGGCCGCGGCGAGCCCCGTCGGAACCGCCCGCGGATCGAAGGGGGAGAGCCACGGTGCGAGGAGCGAGGCCGCCACAAAGCCCACCACCAGCGCGGCGCCGACCACCATCCCCCGATACCGGAGGAGGTCAGCGGGTCTCACGGCGAACCCTCGGATCGATCAAGAGGTACGACAGGTCCACGAGCAGGTTTCCCACCACGTAGATCACCGCAAAGACGAGGACCGCGCCCATCACGACCGGGAGGTCACGCTGGCCGACGGCAGCCACGAGCATCCGACCGAGCCCGGGCCAGGCGAAGACGGTCTCGGTGAGCGGGGCGCCGACGAGAAGATCAGCGAGCCCGATCCCGATCACCGTGACGACGGGGATCAGGGCGTTCCGGAGCGCGTGCTTGCCGACGACGTGCGGTTCGCCGAGCCCCTTGGCCCGAGCGGTCTGGATGTACTCCTGGCGGATCACCTCGAGGAGGCTCGAGCGGGTCATCCGGGCGATGGTGCCGGTGTGGAGCGCGCCGAGCGTGAAGGCGGGAAGCACGAGATTGGACAGGGCTCCGTCTCCGTACCCCGAAACCGGAAACCATCCGAGCCACACCGAGAAGAGGAGCGAGAGCATCAGCCCGAGCCAGAAGACCGGGGTGGAGATCCCGAGCACTGCCGCCCCCATCAGGAGATGATCCAGGAGACTTCCCGGCCGCAAGGCCGCAAGGATCCCCACCGAGAGCCCGAGGACCACGGCAATCAGGGTAGCGCCCAGGGCGAGGCGGAACGTCGCGGGGAAGCGCTCAAGGATGATCTCGGTGACGAACCGCTGCTGGTGGTAGGAGCGCCCGAGATCGCCCTGCAGGAGCCGGCCCATCCAGGTCACGTACTGGATCCAGACCGGCCGATCCAGGGCGTACTCCTGCCGGATCTGCTTGATGACTTCGGGATCGCCGCGCTGCCCCATCATGGCGCGCACCGGATCCCCCAACGCGACCGCGGTGAGGACGAACACCAGGAGGCTCACTCCGAAGAGGACCGGCACGAGGGCCAACACGCGTCTGAGCGCCGGCCGAGCCAGCTCGCCGAGCATCATGAAGCCGGAACGGACCTCAGCGCTGCTCCTGGGGCACGAGGAGGCGGTCGGGGGCGCGGAGGAGGAAGAGGAGGAGGTCCACGATGGTCTGGCTGAGTGACTTCACCGGCGCGAGGGAGGCCTTGGGGTCGTCCCACGGTCCCTCCACGTCGAAGTAGATCACGGTCAGGCCCTGCTCCTGTGGGAGGAGCCGCCCCAGCACCGGAACCTTCCGGATTCCCCCCTCCAGCACCGCCAGCGGTCTCACCCCGAGATCGAAATCGAGCGTCTTCTCAGGGAGCCGTATCTTTCCCACCCCGCTGACCCGCAAGACCTCACTGTCCAGCACGAGGCTCTTGGTCTCCATCACGCCCTGGGCGACCGTGAAGTCGGCGCTGATGCGGCGGTACGGCATCCGCTCCCGGGTGAGATCGGGGAGGCGGGCAGGCTGGGCGGGGCTCCCGAGCAAGCCGAAGATCCGGACCAGCGCCGGGTAGCGGGAGAGGGACCCGCCTTCGAGGGCGGCCGAGAGACTGCCGGCCAGGGTTCTGAGGGGCTCGAGCCTCGAACCCGTCTCGAAGCGGACGGAACCGCGGAGGCGGAGGTCGCCCGAGGCCCAGCGCGACCCGATCTCGAGCTGATCGTGGACCTGCTCGAGCCCGGCCTTGTCGAGGCTCAGCTCGACGGTGTGATGCCAGCGCTCACCCCGGCGCTCCGAAGCTCCCCGGCCCTGAAGCTTCCCACCCGCTGCGGCCCCCTCTTCCAGGACGTACTGCACGCGGTCATTGTCGAAGCTTGCTTCTCCGGCGGCGACAGAGAGCCAGACCGGAACCGGCTTCAATTTCACCTCGACACCCCGGAGCTCCGCCCGGCCATCGACGCGCAGCTTCCCTGGCGGGCCGACGAGGGAGACCCGTACCTTCGGCGTTCCCCTGATGCCCGCGACTGCCGGCACCCATGGCTCGACAAGCGGGAATGGCGCGTGGCCCGTAAGCTCCAGGTCGGTGCGCTCGCCGGGGCGAACCTTTCCCTTCACCGTGACCGAAAGCCCGGGGCCCACGAGGTCCAAAGAGTCGAAGCGAACAGTGCCCCCTTCGACCGTGACGCCGGTAGGGGCTCGGAGCTGGCAGGGTGTCTCTGCCGCCCGGCAGCGGAGCGCCGTCAGCTCGATGCGCCCGCTGAGGTCTCGGAAATCTGCGAGCCCCGTGATGAGCCTGGCGCTGCCATCAGCACGAACCATCAGGGGGAACGGGAGCCGCTGCCTCAGGGCGCGGAGGTACGGAGTGAGGTCCAGATCGGTCGCGACAACATCGGCCTCGATGGGCCTGTCGAGGGCGAGCGGCGCCGTCCCAAAGGCCCTGACCCCGCTTTCAAGCCCCAGCTCCCAGCGCCACTGGCTCCGGTTCAGGGAGAACTGAAGCCGTCCCTTCCCGATCCTGACCTCGCGAAAACTGCTGTCAGCGAGCGCCAGCTCTCCCTCAATCTGAGGCGTGGAGAGTTCCCCCGCACCCCGGGCGCTGAGCACCGCAGTCCCTCCGAGCCCCGGAACGAGAGGGAGGGTGGCCAGGCTGAGCGTCACCGGGGTGAGAGTGAAGCGGTAGCTACCAGACAACCCAAGTTGCCCCTCGGCCCGAAACGTAACGCCGCGAAAACGACCGGTGAGCGGCCGAACTGCGAGTCCGGAACCCTCGAACCCAATGCTCGCGTGAAGTGACTCCAGGCGCTCGGCGCCCACCCTGAGCTCGCGCGCCTCCATCCGGCCGCTCCCCGTCAGGCGCTTGGGCGTCCCGTTGGCGATGAGTTGGAGAATGAACGGGCCGCCGAGAGGCAGGGAGCGGGGCAGCGAAGCGGAGAAGTCCTCAACCCGCCCTTTCGCGTCGAGTTTCAGCGCGAGGGTGAGCCGCTCCTGCCAGTTTCCGGTAGCATGCGGGAGAGGAGGCAGCTTCGCCTCTCCCACGAGCACGCCCACAGAGCGACCGACCACAAGATTGAGCCCCCGCGAGGCGACGCGCCCGCGCGCGACTTCTACGGGACCCTCCACCGAGCCGAGGCGCACGGCTTTGACGGAGAGCGCCTGTCCTCTCACCCGGCCTGAAAACGCCGGGGCCTTCAGCGTCCCGCCGATCGTCCCAGCGAATGAGAGTTGACCGCTGACCCCTTCGACCGCCCAGGGCCAGAGACCGTGCGCGAGGTCGGAGATCCTCCCCGACACGCTCAGCGCCAGGGCCTCTGTGGAAAGATTCAGACTCCCGCGCGCGAAAGCCTGACCGTCTCTTCCGCCGAGGGTCACCCGCTGGATTTTCAAAATCCCGCCCTCGGCCTTCCCGGAGAGCCGCGCATCGGCCTCACGCGTCCCGTCTTTTGCGCGAAGCCCGCGCGCCGAGAGGTCCAAGCGAAGGCTCAGCGCCTGCACCTCCCGCGCCCGGCCGCTTCCCTCCACGCTCCCAGTGACCCGCCCCGAAAGCGGCCATGGCCAACCGATGGCGCGAAACGCCTGCTCGAGCGACACCTCCTCCAGCGTCATCCGGCCTTCGTACCGCGCGTTTCCGAACTCGTAGATCCCTGACGCCGAGAGCGTTCCACCCCCTCCGACCTGGCCATGAAGCTCGATCAGCTCAATCTTGTCGGGCCGGATCGAGAGCGATGCCTGGGCGCGCGTGACGGGGAGCCGTCTCACGATCGCGTCGGCGAGCGTCAACGTTCCCTCAAACCTGGGGGGAAGCCGGTCACCAAGGATCTTCCCGCTCACGCGCAGGGCTCCCTTCGAGTCCTCGCCCGAGGAGAGGACTTTGCCCAGCTCCTCCAGCATGAGCGTGCCCGTCGCGCTGAGATCCGCGCGCGGAGTTTCCCCGGGGATGACCACACCCTGGAGAGCTAGGGCTGAGCGAGCACGTGTCAGCTCGACACGCGTGACCTCCCACCGGCCACCGGCAAGTTTGGCCCTCGCCCCCAGGCGAATCCCGTCGAGATTTCGGTCGCCAAGCCTGAGCCGTGACTCAGCCGCCACGGTGGCGGTGGCCTTGTCTGATGCCTGCCACTCGAGAGCGACGCGGAGCCCTTCAATCTCCACCGCGAACCCCGAGCCGGGACGCGCGTAGTGGATGACTCCGCCATCGACCAAAACGGGGAACCGAGCGTCCCCGCCGGGTCGGGCCAACTCGCCAAGCCGGGCGAGCAGCCCGAGGACCAACTCTCTCTGCCGCGGTGAGTCCTCGAGAAAGAGTTTGGGTTGCCCCAGGCTCACCGACCTGACGCGAACCTCCCGCCAGAGGAAGGGCCAGAGCCGAAGCCCGACCTGGACTCGGCCGACCTCGAGAAGCGGCGCTCGCGTTTCCGGGTCGAGGAGCGCCGCCTGCCCCACCTCCACCCGACCGAGGCCCAGGGAGAACCCGACGCTGCCCAGCTTGACCGGCAGCTCAAGCTCCTTGGACAGCGTCGTCTCCAGGTAGGCGCGGATCTGGTCGCGGGCCCTCTGGCTTCTGAGATAGAGGAGACCGAGAGCCGTGGTCCCGAGCAGGACGGTGACGATCAAGGCGCCCGCGAGCCAACCGCGACGGCTCATGCTAACTCCGGGCCGTGGGCCCGCCGGCCTTCACGCCTTGAAGCAGGACGAGCCCCACGAGGAAGAAGAGGCCGACCACGACGATGGCGATCCGCTGGTTTCCGCCGGTCAGGCGGGAGACCATTCCGAAGACCATCGGGCCAAAGATTGCCGCAGTCTTCCCACAGAGCGCGTAGAAGCCGAACAGTTCCGCCTCCTGCCCCTTGGGGATGAGGGAGCTCATGAAGGCGCGGCTTGCGGCCTGGATCGCCCCGAGCCCAGTCCCGGCCAGAATCGCCACCACGAAGAACTGGAATTTGGTCTGGACGAAATAGGCGGCGAGGACGACGAGGCACCACTGCACGAGCGTGCACATCACGACGAACTTTGGCCCTCTGAAGTCTGTCGGTCGCGCCCAGACCCAGGCGCCGAGCAAGGCCGAGAGCTGGACGATAAAGTAAAGCTGGATCACCTCGGGGGTGGTGAACCCAAGCGTGTGGCCGGCGAAGATCGAGGAGAAGAAGATCACGGTGTTGATGCCGTCTTCGAAGAAGAGGTAGGCAAGAAGGAATCGGCGCAGGTTTGGGAGACCTAGGATGCCGCGGAGCGTAGCCTGGGTCTGGGTGAACCCCAGCCGCACCGCGCTCGCGAGGCCGAGCATGCCGGGCCGGTCGCCCGGCAGGTAGAGGAAGGCCGGGATCGCGCAGAGGCCGAACAGTGCGGCCGTGATCAGAAACGTCCCGGCGTAGCTGCCCCTCAGCGCGAAAGGAAGCGCCGCGCCGAGGGCGACCGCCGAGCCGAGGTACCCGACCGCGAAGCCGTAGGCTGAGAGGCGCCCCTGCCACTCGGGCGGCGCCAGCTCTGTGAGGTAGGCGTTATAGTAGACGATGGCGCCCTCGAAGCCCACCGTCCCTACCACTGCGAGGAACCACCCCCACAGGACATCGCCTTTTTCCACCGTGGCCATGAGGGCGGTGGCGGCGACGCTGACGTAGGTGAGGAAGAAGAGAAAGCGCTTGCGGACCCCGGCGTGGTCCGCGATCGCACCGAGTGGCGGAGCGGAGAGGGCGACGATGGCCATGGAGGTCGTCACGGCCAAGCCCCACCAGAAATCTCCTTCCCCGCGCTCGTTGCCGACCACCGCCAGGGCGTAGTATTTCGAGTACACTGTGGCTGGAATGACCGCGACGAAAGCAGAATTCGCAAAGTCATAGAGCGTCCACGCCACGACCGCCGTTCTGCTCATCCCTCTTCTCCCTGCTATCTTACCTGACAGCCCAAGCGGGAGCGGGAAGGTTTCTGAGTGAACCACACCTACTGGTCGAGCCAGACTTTGCGGAGCGGGGCGAGGAACTCGGGGGCAGAGGAGAGCGGTGAGCGCTCCAGCCCCTTCACGTACGGCTTGATCAGCGTGCGGCTCGAGTAGTGGTAGAGCGTCACCCACACGGCGTCGGCCAGAATCAACCGCTCCGCCTCCTGGTAGCGCTTGAAGCGGGCAGAGCCCGGCGGCATGGCGTCGGCCTCGTCAAAGAGGCGGTCGAGGGCCGGGTCCCGGTAGCGGGAGGTGTTGCCCGCGGCCCCCACGTTCCGCGAGTGAAAGAGGACGGTCAGGAAGTTCTCGGGGTCCGGGTAGTCGGCGATCCAGCCCTGGCGGAAGAAGGAGACGCCGCTCTCATCAACCAGCTTGATGTGGGCCGCCCAGTCCAAGCGCCTCAACTCGAGGGTGATTCCCGCTTCCTTGAGCTGCGCCTGCAGCAGCTCAGCGATCCGCTGGTTCAGGTCGCCGGTGTTGTAGTTATACGCCACAGTGCCCAGGCCCTTCCCGCCTGCGAAGCCCGCCTCCGCCAGGAGACGGCGGGCTCGGTCCCGATCAAACGGGAGCCCGACCACATTCGGGTTAAAGCCCGGCATCGCCGGCGGCAGGATTCCCTTCCCGGCCACCACGCACCCCTCCAAGAGCCCCTGCACGATGGGGACTGGGTTGATGGCGTGGGCCACCGCCTGGCGCACCCGTTTGTCGGTGAACGGCGGCCGCTCGACGTTGAAGCGCACCGCGTGAGTGCCGAGGATCGGCCAGATGGCTACCTCCCCCTTGAGCCCCGGATCCCGCTGGAGCGCCCGGCAGTGGCCCGTGGGGATGTCGGTGACGTCCAGGTTGCCCGTGCGGTACTCGTTGAAGCGTGTAATCTCGGCGGGGATCACGCGAAAGACAATACGGTCGAGATACGGCGCTCCCCGGAAATGCTCCTTGAACGCTTCGAGGATCACCTGATCGTCCCGGCGCCAGCTGACCAGCCGAAATGCTCCGGTTCCGACGGGGTGAGTGGCGAACTCGGGTCCGCGGCGCTCAGCCTCCTCCCGGGGGACGATCGCGGACGCGTCGTAGGCCATCAGATAGAGGAAGGGGGCAAAGGGTCGCTCAAGGTTCACTTCCACGGTGAGACCGTCCACCACGCGGAGCCCCCGTATCTCCGTCGCCGCGCCGCGAATGAACTCGCGCGCGCCCTGGATCTTCTCGAAGACCCACGGGCGCTTGCCCTTGGCCGCCTCGAACACCTCGGGGTCGGAGAGCGCGCGCAAGGGCTCGTCCTCGATGCCG